>JAYVDN010000140.1:0-5600 GCA_043749385.1 Polaromonas sp. | reverse complement strand
GGTAGTAGTAGTGAGGCGCTACTTTGTTAAAACCCAGTTTCAGATCGTCGTAGGGGCCTACCCACTCGGCAGCATCGATGGTGCCTTTTTCCAAAGCCTGGTAAATCTCGCCGCCTGGGATGTTGGTGGGCACGCCGCCTATGCGCTCTAGCACCTTGCCAGCAAAGCCGCCAATACGCATTTTCAAACCTTTAAGGTCTGCGACCGACTTGATTTCTTTGCGGTACCAGCCACCCATTTGCGCGCCCGTGTTGCCGCCCGCAAAGTGGACTATGTTGTATTTGGCATAGAACTCGCGCATCAGCTTGAGGCCGTTGCCTTCGTAGGTCCATGCAGTCATCTGGCGGCTGTTCAAACCAAAAGGAATAGCGCAACCCAGTGCAAACGCCTCGTTTTTGCCAAAGAAGTAGTAAGGGGCGGTATGCGCCATCTCTACGGAGCCCTGCTGCACCGCATCGACCACTCCAAACGGCGGGGTAATCTCGCCGCCTGCATGGACCGAAATTTCGAACTTGCCACCCGACATAGCTTTGACTTGCGCAGCAAATACTTCGGCTGCGCCGTAAATGGTGTCAAGCGCTTTAGGAAAGCTTGACGACAGGCGCCAACGCACTGCGGTCTGGGCATGCACTGCGGGCGCAACGCCAGCAGCCAGGACGCCAGCGATGCCAGCGTTTTTAATAAGGGAACGACGATCCATTGCTTTCACTCCGATAGGGCTGCTTTATCAAGGATGCACAGCCCGGTTGAACAACTCTCGTGCCAGCGGGTTGCCAGCATAGAGGACTTGTTTTAGTCAGTACCGATTTTAGAAACTGTACCGGTGACCGCTCCCCAGTGTTTACCCTTGAGATGGCCTTACAAAGATGACGGGTTCAGGCTGGTGCAAGGAAACGTCACGCAGATAACTCTGTTTGCCTTGGGTGGTCAAGGAAATCTCGCGCGGATGGAGGCCTTGATGCCTGCGGCGTCCAGGCCTTGCAAGGCCAGCAGCTTGACGGGGTCGCCGTGCTCGATGAACTGGTCGGGCAAGCCTAGCTGGAGCACGGGGTTTTGCAGGCGCAGGGTTTGCAGCGCTTCAAGCACTGCAGAGCCTGCGCCGCCCATCAGGCAGCCTTCTTCCAGGGTGACCAGCGCCGTGTGGGTGGAGGCGATTTCGCGCAGCAGCTCTACATCCACTGGCTTGGCCCAGCGCATATTGACTACCGTGGCATCGAGCGTGTCGCCAGCTTCCAGCGCCGGGGTGAGCATGGTTCCAAAGCTGAGGATCGCGATTTTTTTAGCGCTTGATGTGCGGCGCACTTCGCCTTTACCAAACGGCAGCGGCGTGAGGTCGGTGCCGCAAGCCACACCGGCACCTGCGCCGCGTGGGTAGCGCACAGCCACTGAATGGTCTTGCAGGAACGCGGTAGTGAGCAACGCGCGGCACTCGGCTTCATCGGCAGGGCAGGCTACGCTGATGTTGGGGATGCAGCGCAGGAAGGCAATGTCGTAGGCACCTGCGTGCGTGGCACCATCGGCGCCCACCAAGCCAGCGCGGTCCAGGGCAAACACCACGGGCAGGTTTTGGATAGCCACGTCGTGGATCAGCTGGTCGTAGCCGCGCTGCAAGAAGGTGCTGTAGATGGCTACCACGGGTTTCAGACCCTCGCAGGCCAAGCCCGCAGCAAAGGTGACGGCATGCTGCTCGGCAATGCCTACGTCGTGGTAGCGCTTGGGGAAGCGCTTTTCAAACTCCACCATGCCCGAGCCCTCGCGCATGGCGGGGGTGATGGCCACCAGGCGTTCGTCAAGCGCAGCCATGTCGCACAGCCAGTTGCCAAAGACCTGGGTGAAGGTTTGTTTGGCGGGCGCGGTGGACTTGACCAAACCGACCGTCGGGTCAAACTTGCCGGGGCCGTGGTAGGCCACGGGGTCGGCCTCGGCCAGTTTGTAGCCTTGGCCTTTTTTGGTGACCACATGCAAAAACTGCGGGCCTGCGCCCGCCAGCATCAGGGCTTTAACGTTTTCCAGTGTGGGAATGAGGGAGTCCAGGTCGTGCCCGTCGATGGGGCCGATGTAGTTAAAGCCAAACTTTTCAAACAAGGTGGCAGGCACCACCATGCCTTTGGCGTGCTCTTCCAGACGCTTTGCCAGCTCAAACAGCGGGGGCGCGCCTTTGAGCACGGTTTTGCCTACGTTGCGCGCGGTGGCGTAGAACTGCCCGCTCATCAGTTGGGCCAAATAGCGGTTCAGCGCGCCTACGGGCGGGCTGATGCTCATGTCGTTGTCGTTGAGCACCACCAGGAAGGGCACGTCGTGCTGCACCCCGGCGTTGTTCAGCGCCTCAAAGGCCATGCCAGCGGTCATCGCGCCGTCGCCAATGATGGCCACGCAGTGCCGCGCTTCGCCCTTGGTGCGCGCGCCCACGGCCATGCCCAGGGCGGCTGAAATGGAGGTGGACGAATGCGCCGTGCCAAAGCTGTCGTACTCGCTCTCGCTGCGGCGCGGGAAGCCGCTGATGCCGTCCAGCTGGCGCAGGGTGTGCATTTGCTCGCGGCGGCCGGTCAAAATCTTGTGCGGGTAGGTTTGATGGCCCACGTCCCACACCAGGCGATCATGCGGCGTGTTGAACACCGCATGCAGGGCCACGGTAAGCTCCACCGTGCCCAGGTTGGAGCTTAAGTGCCCGCCGGTTTTGGAGACCGACTGCAAAACATAGTCGCGCAGTTCGGAGGCCAGTGCCTTGAGCTGGGTGCGCGGCAGGGCGCGCAGGTCGGCAGGGGAATGGATGGTGGAGAGGATCGACATGCTGGCTTGTTGCATTGGTTGAACGCGTTGACTTAATAGGTAGTTTACGCTATTTATTTTATAGCTGCTCCCGCAATATTTTATGGGGCTACAGGTCTAAAACAATTAAAGTGGGGTTTATGCGGTTTTTAGCCGTTCTGGCGGGATTCGCCTAACGTATGGCCCGGTCAGGGTGTTGCCTATGATCAGTTGCTGCGCTGCACCACCATATCAGCCAGAGCGTGCAAGGCGCGGGTATCGGGCAAACCACTGGCTTGCAGCGCATCGATAGCTTGCTGGTACAGGGTGTGCGCATAGGCACGCGCGCGCGCAAGGCCCATGAGGGAGACGTAGGTGGGTTTGTCGTTATCGGCGTCTTTGCCCGCAGTCTTGCCCAGGGTGGCCGAGTCGGCAACCACGTCCAAAATATCATCTACCACCTGGAAAGCCAGGCCGATGGCTGCGCCGTAGGCGTTCAGGCTGGCCAACTGCTGCTGCGTGGTGCTGCCGCAGGCCGCGCCCATCACCACGCTGGCTTGCAAGAGCGCGCCGGTTTTAAGGCGGTGCATCGCGCGCAATTGGTCTTCACTAAGCTGCAGGCCCACGCTGGCCAGGTCAATGGCTTGGCCACCGGCCATGCCGGCCTCGCCAGCTGAGCGGGCGAGCAAGGCGCACAGGCGCGCCTGGGTGGCGGCGGGCACGCTGCCATCGAGCGGGGTGAGCAGTTCAAAGGCGAGCGCCTGCAAGGCATCGCCCGCCAACAGCGCTTGGGCTTGGCCAAATTTCACATGCACCGTGGGCTTGCCACGGCGCAAAATATCGTTGTCCATGCAGGGCATGTCGTCGTGCACCAAGCTGTAAGCGTGGATCAACTCTACCGCGCACGCAGCGCGAAGTGCTGCCTCGTTGCGCTCGCGAAGTGCTGCCTCGTTGCGCTCGCCTGAAGACACTGCTACACCACCTGCAGTTGACTCACAGGCCGCCATGACCAGCAGGGGACGCAAGCGCTTGCCGCCGTCCAGCACGGCGTAGCGCATGGCATCGCCCAAACCAGCGGGGGCTTGCGCGGGCACCCATTGGGACAACGCAGCTTCCACCGCCTGCAGGTGCTGATTTGTCCAAGCGGCAAAATCAAAGGCCAGCAAGGCCGGGTTGGGCAGGCTGTCAGCCACCATCACTCTTGCGTCCATGGCTTGGCCTCCATGCCCGCAGCATCCTCTGCCTTACCGTCCAGCACCTTGATCTGCTGCTCCACGGCTTGCAGTTTGTCGCGGCAAACCTTCAATAACACCGCGCCACGTTGGTAACCCGCCAGCAGCTCGTCCAACGGCAATTGGCCTGACTCCACCCGCGCCACTAAGCCCTCCAGCTCTTGCAAGGCGGCTTCGTAGGTCAAATTGGCAGGGGCGGCGGGGGCTTTAGGCATGGAGTGTTGGGCGGGGGGCGATAAAACGACAATTGTAGGCGGGTAAAATCCTATTCTCAGCAAATTTCGCTCCCACGGCACTCTCGCGTGGGAGCAAGCACCATAGGTCTTAGGTCTACTATGACGGATTTAAGTCTTCAACCGCATTTATCCCCCCTCGACTTGGCCCACAGCCCCCTGCCGGTGGCCGACTATTTTGACCCAGCCACCTACGCTGCCGAACTAGAGCGCATTTTTGCGCGCAGCCCGCGCTACATAGGCCACCAGCTCTCAGTGCCCAATGTGGGCCAGTACCATACCCTGCCGCAAGAGGGCGAGGGCCGCGTGCTGGTGCATACGCCCAAGGGCATCGAGCTGATCTCCAACGTCTGCCGCCACCGCCAGGCACTGATGCTCAAAGGCCGGGGCCGTATGGATCCGGCAGCGGGCGGCAACATCATTTGCCCCCTGCACCGCTGGACCTACGACACCAGTGGCAAGCTGCCCACCGGCACGTTGATAGGCGCGCCGCATTTTCCGCAAGACCCCTGCCTGCACCTGCCCAACTACCAGCTACAAAACTGGAACGGTTTGCTGTTTGACGCGCCCCAGAGCGATGTCAATGCCGACCTGGCAGACATGCACGCGCTGCCCGAGCTGAACTTTGACGGCTACGTGTTTGACCGCGCGCATATTCACCAGTGCGACTACAACTGGAAGAGCTTTATCGAGGTGTATCTGGAGGACTACCACGTAGGCCCGTTCCACCCCGGCCTGGGTCAGTTTGTCGCCACCGACGACCTGCGCTGGGAGCTCAAACCCAAATACAGCGTGCAAACCGTGGGTGTGGCCGACAAGCTGGGCAAGCCCGGCACCGAGGTTTACCAGCGCTGGCACGACGCGGTGCTGAACTACCGGGGCGGCGAGCCGCCCAAGCACGGCGCCATCTGGCTCACCTTCTACCCTAACATCATGGTGGAGTGGTACCCGCATGTGCTGGTAGTGAGCACCCTCTTCCCCCAAGGCCCGCAAAAAACGCTGAACATGGTGGAGTTTTTCTACCCCGAAGAAATCGCCGCGTTTGAGCGCGAGTTCATAGAAGCCCAGCAAGCCGCCTACATGGAAACCTGCGAAGAAGACGACGAGATTGCCCTGCGCATGGACGCAGGCCGCAAGGCCCTGCTGGCGCGCGGCGACACGCAGTCGGGCCCGTACCAAACGCCGATGGAAGATGGGATGGAGCATTTTCACCAGTGGTACCGGGGGGTGATGGGACGCGACCACGTTGGTGTGTGACCTGACGAGATCGGCAAATATATGCAGGCCTTCGACATTGCTCAAGCCAGCGCTGTACGCAGCCCGTGCGGCAGCCCGGGTGGCTGCGTGGATACCGCCATGGGGGTTTTTCTAGAAAACGAACGCTATG
>JAYVDN010000139.1:0-8490 GCA_043749385.1 Polaromonas sp. | reverse complement strand
AGGTGCCAGCGTTTGTACAGCGTGAAATAGCGTCCGCTGGGATCGGTATGGGCGTTGTACTCTTCAAAGCAGTTCTTGATGTAGTCGGTTTCGGCTTCTACTGTGACCCACACACCCATGCGAATGTCGTACGGAATCTTGCGGCCGTTGGCTTCCAGGGAGGAGATGACTTCGACCATGCCTTTCTTTTCCAGCACACCGCCTTCGCTGATGGGGCGGGTGACGAAAGGAATATCTTCCACGCTAGCGGGTGGGTACAGCAGGCCATTGCTGGGCACGCTCAGGCCCGTTGCATTGCTCACAGCTGTGCTTTCAATCGACGGCTTGGAGCCATCCAGAAAGCTGTTGAACATTTTGGGGTTCAGCCCACCGCGCACCGCCTGCTCAGGGCTCAGGCCGTAGTATCCCCACACGGTGTCGGGCGTGCTCTGGCTAAAGTGCGGCAGCCATTTGTGGCCCCGCCCCGCGGCCACCACGGGAAAGCCGCAGGTGCGCGCCCAGTCCACCAAGTCGCAGATCAGCGCCGGTTGGTCACCAAAGGCCAGTGAGTAAACTACGCCTTTTTCGGCCGCCTTGCGCGCCAGCAGCGGGCCGCAAAAAGCGTCGGCCTCTACGGTGACGTTGACGATGTGCTTGCCGTGTTCGATGGCTTTCAAAATATGGTCTACCGCATGCACGGGTGAGCCTGTGCACTCCACTACCACGTCTATCTCGGGCAAGGTGACTACGGCTTCCCAGTTGTCGGTAATCCAGGTGGTGCCCATTTTCATAGCCTCTTGCGCGCTCTTGGCTTGGGCTTGCTCGGCGTTCCAGCCTACTCGTGTGAGGTTGGCCCGCGCCGCATCGGGGCTGAGGTCGGCAATAGCTACCAAGTGCACGCCGGGGGTGCGCGGAATTTGCGCCAGGTACATGCTGCCAAACTTGCCTGCGCCGATGAGGGCGATGCGGATGGGCTTGTTGTCGGCTTGGCGCTGTTGGAGTTTGGTGTAGAGGTTCATGATTACGTGGTGGGCTTGAGGTTGAAAGAGTTTTGGACGCAGAGGACGCAAAGGTTACGCAGAGGACGCAAAAGAATAGAAAAAAAACTCCACCAAGGTTTTGGCATCAACACGTTTTTTTGTATTCAATTTTGTATTTCTTTTTCGCGTCCTCTGCGTAACCTTTGCGTCCTCTGCGTCCTGAATTTTTAAAACCTAAGCCGTAACTTCCAGTTCTTCCAGGGAAGTCTCCAGCGCACTAGCTGGCACGCCGTCTTTCCAAGGCAAGTCCACCGGATAGTCCTTCAGCAAGCAATCGTCCGGCAAGCATTCAATCGGGGTGAAGTCGCGGTGGGCGATGTACTCTGGCCGTTTGTGGCGGCGGATGTGGTTGCTCACCGCGCACAGGCTGAGGTACACGGCCACGCGGTTGAACGGCGACAGGTTGGCGGACGAGGCGTGCACCAGGCAGGAGTGGAAGACGATCATCGAACCCGCAGGGCCTTTGGGCGCTACGATGCCGCCTTGTTTGCCGCCGGCACGGTCCACCAGTTGGGCAATCAATTTATTGTCCACCGTCCATAGGGGGTAGCTGGTGGTGGTCAGGTCGTGCTTGGCATCGATCACGCCTTTTTTGTGGCTGCCGGGGATGAACATCAGCGGGCCGTTGTATTCGTTCACATCGTCTAAAAAGATGGCGATATTCATGGCGCGCTCGGTGGGCATCATGTCGTCGTTCATCCAGGTGCCGTAGTCTTGGTGCCACTGCCACACGTCGCCTTCAAAGGCCATTTTGCCGTTGATCTTGAACTGGTGCATGTACAGCTTTTCGCCAAACAGGTCTTGCACCGGCTCGATCATGCGTGGGTGGCGGGCTAGCTTGGCAAAGGGCTTGCTGTACATGTGGGCGGCAAAGTTGGTGCGCACTGCGTCTTTGCCCTTCTCGCGCACGTTGTAGGCCTCGCGCCGGGCGTACAGCTCGGGTACCGCCTCGGTCATGGCTTTGGTTTCTTCTGGGCTGAAGTGGCCGGGGAAAAACAGGTAGCCGTCGCGGTCAAAGTGGGTGAGTTGCTCTTTGCTTAAACGCATGGTGGGTCTCCTAAAGAATGAGTTGATAAATTGAGTGGATCAAGTGGGTGGTTTGTAAAAGCGATCAAACCGCAGCCGCGCTGAGCACGGTGTGCAATTGGTTTCCCATATGTCTGCTGGCCTGCTCGCCATGGCCGCGCATCAGCGCTTCGGCTTGTGCGCTGTCTTTGGCAGCGATGGCGCGGGCTATGGCCTCGTGCTCGTCCCACACTGCCGCGCGCACCTTGGCCGACTGCAGCACCGCGCCCATTGCCCGGCGAATGTGCCGCCAGTGCTGCTGGGCGCTCTGGGCAATCAGCGGGTTGTTGGCGGCGGTGTAGATGGAGGTGTGAAAGGCCATGTCCGCCTCGATCATGGCGCTGATGTTTTTACCCCGCGCGGCTTTGCGGCCCTGGGCCATCAGGTCAGCATCAAATTGAAATGGGCCTGCGCAGGCCAGGCGTGCGGCCAATGCGTCCAGTGCGCTGCGCACTTGGTAGACATTGGCCAGCCAAGCGGCATCCAGCGGGGCCACTAGCACGCCGCGCCCCGGGGCATCGACTACAAAGCCATCTTGTTTGAGCAGGCGCAGGGCCTGGTGCACGGGCTGGCGGCTCACGGCCAGTTGCTCGGCCAAGTCTTCTTGCGTGATGCGCGTGCCGCTCTGCAAGGTGCCTTCGCTGATCGCGTCGAGCAGCTTGCGGTAAACCTGGTCTACCAGGTCGGGCGTGGTTTCAATTTTGTGCAGCAAGGCCATGCCCGTACTGTACTCTGTATACAGAATCCACACCCCACTTGAGCGGGTAAAATTTATGGGGTTTACCCTGGTTGTGATTGATTTTTTACACCGATGGTGAAGTGGCGTTACAGTGCAGGCATGGCCTTGCTCTCCGTGTTTCCTAGGTATGGGGTTCGATCAGTTGCATCGGATGAGCCATTGCTGGTGGTGCCGGCGGGTGAATTGCACTCTCGTGGGCCGTAGTTTCGTCAGCGTCACTATTTTGAAGGATTGAGTATGCGTTCATTGTTTGTACCTACCGCCATATGCTTGGCCTTGTTGTCGGCTTGCGGAGGTGGTGGTGGATCTGACGGTGCAGGCACGGTGGCGGCAAGCGGCTACCCAAGTGGGCCCACCAGTTGCGACACGGCAGGCCAGCGGGCTTGGCTGCGCGACTATATGAACGACCAGTATTTTTGGTACGACAAGCAAGGCGCGCCCAAAGAGGCCGCCACCAGCACGTCGGAGTATTTGGATTCGTTGCTCAACAAGCCGATTGACCGCTACAGTTTTGCACAAAGCACAGCCTCTGCCGATCAGTTTTTTGTAGAAGGTAAACGCACGGGGTATGGGTACGCTTTGGCATTTGCGGACACTGCGCAAACCGTACTCAAAGTGCGCTTGGTAGAGCCTCTGAGCCCAGTGGGCGTTGCGGGCCTGCTGCGAAGCGACACCATAGTGTCGATCGACGGCAAAACGCCTGCCCAGATCGTTGCAGGCGCGCTGGCGGTGGTCAGCACCGACGGTGTGGACCGCAGCTTTGTGGTGACCAATGCGGCGGGTGTGCAGCGCAGCTTTACTGTCAAGTCGAGCACTTTTACGCTCAGCCCGGTCATCACCTCCCGTGTGCTGACGGCCGCCAACGGTGCCAAAACTGGCTACCTGATGTACCAGGAATTTATCAGCACTGGCGGGGCAGCCATGGGCGCAGCGTTTGACAGCTTTCGTGCAGCAGGCGTGACTGAGCTGGTGCTAGACCTGCGCTACAACGGTGGCGGCAGCACGCTACAGGCACGCAACTTGGCCAGCATGATAGGCGGTGCGAGCGTGGACGGCAAGGTGTTTGCCAATTACCGCTACAGCGACAAAAAATCCGCCAGCAATTTTGTCCAGAATTTCAGCGCAACCGGTTTACCAGGTGCGTCGCTAGACACCTTGAGCCGTGTGTTCGTCATCACTTCCAACGGCACCGCCTCGGCCAGTGAGCTGGTCATCAACGCGCTGCGCCCGTTTAAAAACGTGGTCACCATCGGTGCCACTACTTTTGGAAAACCCTTCGCCTTTCAGCCTCGTAGCGCCTGCGATGTCAGCTACAACGCCGTCAACATCGAAATTGCCAACGCCAATAACTTTGCCGACTACAGCGCAGGCTTTGCGCCTACCTGCCCCATGAGCGACGATTTGACCAAGCAGCTAGGCGACCCGGCAGAGCTGCGCACGGCAGCCGCGCTGAGCTACATCACCACAGGTGCTTGCCCGCCTGTAGCCCAATCAAATAATTCGGGAGCAGCTACTAAAAGTGAAGTGACTGGTGCGCGGGTGTTAGATCTGGGGTTGGGCGAAATGAGCCCTAGGCAGATGCGGGTAGATTAAATCGCCCCGGTTATAGCGCCGACGTAGCCGCCACCTTGGCAATTTGCGCAAACCCACGACTGATAGCTTTGTCCGCTCGAACTTGCTGCCAAAACTCACGCGCCAGCGCCTTCGCTTGGGGCCACACCGGGAGCAAATCGGCATTGGGCAACACAGCCGGTATCTGAACAGGCCTTAGGCCCTGCGCAGTAGGCGCAAAGCGCATGGGCAACATGTCGTAGGCTGGTGCCAAGCTGAACTGTTGGCTCGCCGGGCCCTCGTGCAGCAGGGCCAAGTTGCCAAAATGCATGTCCGTGTTGTGGATCAAAAGCCCAAAGGCGTAGAGCAGGCTGATGCGCTGTACATCGCGCTCAGCCAGCATGCGCAGGCGCTGGAGCTGCTGGGCAGTTTGCACCCAGTTGTGCCGTTGGCCTACAAACACATCGTCCAGCGCACCCAGGCTCACCACCCCCGTGCGGCCCCGCGCGCCAATGCGGTCAAAGCGGCGAACCTCCAAATACAAGCGGTCCGCGTCAATCAACTGGGTTTGCGCGGCTTGCAGTGCGGTGCTGGCTTGGTGCTGGCCCAGGACGGCCAAGGCATGGTGCTCGGCACGCAGCAAGTCGCGCCAGCGCTGCGCCACCGGGTCGTTGCCCAGCGGGCTGAACTTCACAATCACATGTCCAGCGCCGCTAGCGGTTTGTACATAGGCAGTAAATTTGGACTGCTCACCGCCTGCGGATGAAGGGTTGTGCGACGGTGTGGCGCTAGCGCTGGCAAGCTGGGGATACATGCCGGACTTGCGCCGCTGGCTGATGGGCTGGTTCGCAGGCTGCTGCAAAAAGCGGTCTAAAGCCGCACGCCCCAGTACCAAATCACCAGGCTCGTCCGCACCTGCTGCGCACAGTGCGGCCAGCACATGGTTATCGCTCCAGTCGGCTACGCTGGTGGGCAGGCCCAACTGGGGCACACGGGCAGGGAACAGCCTGCCGATAAACCCCTGGGGCCGCATGTCAGCGATAAACCACGGCAACCCGTCATACACCTCCAGCCGCCTGTGGGATGCCCAAGCCGTGCGCGAGCCTGCCAGCAGCCCGATGGCATGCAGACTGCCGCAAGGCTGCGGCGTGCCTTGCGCGTCAATCTGGGTGATAGCAATGGGCTGCTCTGCACCTGTGGGGCGCGCGCGTGCATAGCGCGTCTGCTTGGCTTTGCCCAACGTGAGCACGCTGGCACCCGCCGCCCGGATCAGGCGCGACAGGCTAGGTTGGCTGCAGCCCAGCCGCTGCATCAGTTGCGCAGCGCTGAATGCCTCATCACCCAGGCTGGCAATCAAGGTGTCGGTGGTGGCGCTGATGCGAGGCAAAGGCATGATTATGTGAATTTATTTGAATAGATATTAGCATAACTAATCCTATTGGCAAAGTCACATAAAAATGGCTAAAATTGGCACCTATTCGAATAGATTTAAGCATATATATTAAATATGCCAAGGCGGATGTAAATAACGGCCCGCAGGCTGCTACATCAGCAAATGCTCACCCGCATTGTCCCCACCCAAGATCACATAGTTCACCTTGCGCACGTCCAGCAGCTTTTTGCCACCCGCGTAGCTAATCGAGCTTTGCACGTCTTGCTCCATCTCAATCAGCGTATCAGCCAGCTTGCCTTTGATGGGCTCCAAAATGCGCTTGCCTTCGACGTGTTTGTACTCGCCTTTGTTGAAGTCGCTGGCGGAGCCGTAGTATTCTTTGAACAGCTTGCCGTCTACCTCTACGGTCTTGCCTGGCGACTCTTCGTGGCCGGCCAGCATGGAGCCGATCATCACCATCGTGGCACCAAAGCGGATGGACTTGGCAATGTCGCCGTGCTCGCGAATGCCGCCGTCGGCAATGATGGGCTTGGTGGCCACGCGGGCGCACCACTTGAGCGCGCTCAGTTGCCAGCCGCCGGTGCCAAAGCCAGTTTTCATTTTGGTGATGCACACTTTGCCGGGGCCAATGCCCACTTTGGTGGCATCCGCGCCCCAGTTTTCCAGGTCAATAATCGCCTCGGGGGTGGCGATGTTGCCGGCGATGACGAAGGCCTTGGGTAGGTTTTGCTTGAGGCAGGTGATCATGTTTTTCACGCTGTCGGCATGGCCGTGGGCTATGTCGATGGTGATGTAGTCGGGGCTCAGGCCAGCGGCAACCAGGTTGTTAACGGTGTCGTAGTCGGGCTTTTTGACACCCAGGGAGATGCTGGAGAAAAGGCCTTTGCTGGCCATATCTTTGACAAACTGCACATTGTCAAAGTCAAAGCGGTGCATCACATAAAAGTAGCCGTTTTTCGCAAGCCAGATGCAAGTGGCCTCGTCCACCACGGTCTTCATGTTGGCAGGTACTACGGGGATGCGAAACTTGCGCCCGCCTAGCTCAATGCCCGCATCGCACTCGCTGCGCGACTCTACGCGGCACTTGCGTGGGAGCAGTAAAACATTGTCATAGTCAAAAATTTCCATGGCAGTCAAGCTTTCTTCAAAAATTCCGTTGCAGAAATGTTTGAGCGCTTGGAATGTGCCGGTTTTCGCAGCCAGAAAATGGCCATAAAAAAACCGGGCGCAATTGCTTGGGCCCGGTGGTTGATTCTATCAGGGTTTATTTTGCGGCCAAATGCTCACGGGCTTACTCTTGCCACCACAGCTAAGTCACCGCTTTGCCTGCGCAGCACAATGCCTTCACCGCTAGCCGGTGAAATACCCGTCAAAGCGGTGATGTTGACTTGGTGCGTCACTACTACCAGTACTCCCGTGCCTCGCCACGCCAGTAGTTGTTTGCGTGCTGCCGCAGTTTGCGACGCTTCGTTGCTGCGGTCACTGAAAAACGAATTGAATGCGGGTGCATCTTTGGGCAACCCGGGGAACGCCAGCTGGGCAGTGTCGCGGGTACGGCACCATTGTGAATTCAGCACCGCCTCGACCTTGATGCCTTGGGCTCGAAAGCTCTCGCCGATGCGACGGGCCTGTACCCGGCCTTCCTCGTCCAAATTGCGCTGGGTGCTGCAGTCATCCAGCCTATGCCCCGGTGGGTCGCCGCCACCGGGCGCAGTGGCATGACGAAAAAGCACTATCGCACCTGGTTTTTTTAGCGCAACCCATGCCTTGTCGTCCTCATTGGCCAGCGCAGGGCGCGCCAGCAAGAGTGCCATGAAGATGAACAGGATGTAACGTATAAAAACCATCTTAGCAAGCTACGCCCTGGCGTGTGCAACCGAAGACTATTGACCCAGCTTAGGCATTGCGTTCCCGCTGCCCACCGCCAGCAAACCGGCCTTGGTGTAAATGTCCAGCTTATCTCGTGTGTCCACAATGTCCAGGTTGCGCATGGTGAGCTGGCCGATGCGGTCGGCGGGGGAGAACGGCGCGTCTTCGACCTTTTCCATGCTCAGGCGTTCGGGCTTGTAGGTGAGGTTGTTGGACACCGTGTTGAGCAGCGAGTAGTCGTTGCCCCGGCGCAGTTCGATGGTGACCTCGCCGGTGATGGCGCGTGCAATCCAGCGCTGGGCGCTCTCGCGCAGCATGATGGCTTGCGGGTCAAACCAGCGGCCTTGGTACAAGAGGCGGCCTAGTTTCAGACCGTTCATGCGGTATTGCTCGATAGTGTCTTCGTTGTGGATGCCCGTCACCAAGCGCTCGTAGGCGATGAACAGCAGGGCCAGGCCCGGCGCTTCGTAGATGCCACGGCTCTTGGCTTCGATGATGCGGTTTTCGATCTGGTCGCTCATCCCTAAGCCGTGGCGGCCGCCGATGCGGTTGGCTTCTAAGATAAGCTCGACGGCGCTGGCAAAGGTTTTGCCGTTCAGCGCAACGGGCATGCCACCCTCAAAGCGCACGGTTACTTCTTCAGCTTTCACCACGCAGTCGTCACGCCAGAAGGGCACGCCCATGATGGGGTTGACGATCTTCATGCCGCTGCTTAAAAACTCCAGGTCTTTGGCTTCGTGCGTTGCGCCCAGCATGTTGCTGTCAGTGCTGTAGGCTTTCTCGGCCGACATCTTGTAGCCAAAGCCCTCCTTGGTCATGAACGCGCTCATCTCGGCGCGGCCACCCAGCTCGTC
>JAYVDN010000138.1:0-4771 GCA_043749385.1 Polaromonas sp. | reverse complement strand
CGCGCCGCACCCACCTTGATCACCGAAGACATGGTCAAGTCGATGAAGCCCGGTTCGGTCATCGTTGACATCGCCGCAGGCAAAGGCCCTGGTGGCGTGGGCGGCAACTGTCCCTTGAGCGAAGCCGATAAAACCGTAGTCAAACACGGCGTGACGATTGTGGGCGACACCAACCTGCCTGCTCTGGTGGCAGCAGATGCCTCGGCCCTGTACGCCCGTAACGTGCTGGACTTTTTGAAGTTGATTTTGCCCAAAGACGGCGGCCTCAGAGTAGACATGGAAGACGACATTGTAGCCGCGTGCGTGATGACGCAGGGCGGTGAAGTGAAGAAAGCTAAGTAAACTTGCGGGACAGACCGCAGCCGCGCAGCGGCAAGCTCTGTCCTCAACTAATTAGGCGTATTGGGGTCAGATCCCAATTCAGGACAAGCAAATTACCGAAGACTAACCACACTCAACGAAATTGGGCTCTGACCCCAATTTGCGTTGTGACCGGAGACTACCAATGGACATCGTATCCCCCACCATCCTCAACCTCATCATCTTCGTGCTGGCCATCTACGTGGGTTACCACGTTGTGTGGACGGTCACGCCCGCCTTGCATACACCGCTGATGGCGGTAACCAACGCTATCTCAGCGATCGTCATCGTCGGTGCCATGCTGGCGGCTGCGTTGACTGAAACCAACCTGGGCAAAACCATGGGCGTGCTGGCCGTGGCGCTGGCGGCTGTGAATATTTTCGGAGGCTTTCTCGTCACGCGGCGCATGCTGGAAATGTTCCGCAAGAAAGAGAAAAAAGCGCCCGCGCAAATCGAAGGAGCAAAGCAATGAGCATGAGCTTTGCAACCCTGCTGTATTTGATCGCTTCGGTGTGTTTTATCCAGGCACTCAAAGGTCTGTCGCATCCCACCACCTCGATTCGCGGTAATCTGTTTGGCATGATCGGCATGGGTATTGCCATGCTGACCACCATGGCGCTGATTGTGCAAATCTCGGGCGGCAAAGCCGCTGGCATGGCCTATGTGCTGCTGGGCTTGGTAGTGGGTGGCGGCTATGGAGCGTATCGCGCCAAGACGGTGGACATGACCAAAATGCCTGAGCTGGTGGCTTTTTTCCACAGCATGATCGGCTTGGCAGCGGTGTTCATCGCCATTGCAGCGGTCACCGAGCCGTATGCCTTTGGCATTGTGGCCAAGGGCGTGGCGATTCCGGCGGGTAACCGGCTAGAGCTGTTCTTGGGCGCGGCCATTGGTGCAGTTACGTTCAGCGGCTCGGTGATTGCGTTTGGCAAACTCAGCGGCACCTACAAATTCCGTTTGTTCCAAGGCGCGCCCGTGCAGTTTGCCGGGCAGCACAAGCTCAATCTGATCTTGGGTTTGGCCACCATCGGCCTGGGGCTGGTGTACACGTTTACCGAAAGCTGGCCTGCGTTTTACGCCATGCTGGCACTGGCCTTTGTGATGGGTGTGCTGATCATCATCCCTATTGGGGGTGCCGACATGCCGGTGGTGGTGTCCATGCTCAACAGCTACTCGGGCTGGGCCGCAGCAGGCATTGGTTTTAGCTTGAACAACAGCATGTTGATCATTGCCGGCTCGCTAGTGGGCAGCTCGGGCGCTATCTTGAGCTACATCATGTGCAAGGCCATGAACCGCAGTTTCTTCAATGTGATTTTGGGCGGCTTTGGTGGCGAAGCGGTCACTGCGGTGGCGGGTGCTAAAGAGCAGCGCCCCGTCAAAACCGGCAGCGCTGACGATGCCGCGTTTGTGCTGAGCAATGCCGAGACTGTGGTGATCGTGCCCGGCTATGGACTTGCCGTAGCGCGCGCCCAGCATGCTGTCAAAGAGCTGGCCGCCAAGCTCACCGCCAAGGGCGTGATTGTCAAATACGCTATCCATCCCGTAGCAGGCCGCATGCCCGGCCACATGAACGTGCTGTTGGCCGAGGCCGAGGTTCCGTATGACCAAGTGCATGAGATGGAAGACATCAATGGCGAGTTCGGACAGGCCGACGTGGCGATCATTTTGGGCGCCAACGACGTGGTCAACCCGGCTGCGCACATCAAAGGCAGCGCGATTTACGGCATGCCGATTTTGGAGGCCTACAAGGCCAAAACCATCATCGTTAACAAGCGTTCGATGGCGGCAGGCTATGCGGGCTTGGACAATGAGCTGTTCTACATGGACAAGACCATGATGGTGTTTGGTGACGCGAAGAAAGTAGTGGAAGACATGGTTAAAGCCATTGAATAGTGCCGCTTGAGTTTGGAGAAAAAAATGAGCAACCGCCCTTGGCTAGCCGCCTATCCGCAAGGCGTTCCCAGCGATGTCGACGTCAACCAATATAGCTCCCTCGTTGGCTTGATGGAAGAGAGCTTTCACAAATACGCCAAGCGCGTAGCCTACAGCTTCATGGGCAAAGACGTGACCTTCGCGCAAACCGATTCGCTCAGCAGCGCCTTTGCTGCGTACCTGCAAGGTCTGGGCTTGGTCAAAGGCGACCGCGTCGCGTTGATGATGCCTAACGTGCCGCAATACCCCATCGCTGTGGCCGCTATTTTGCGCGCAGGCTTGGTGGTGGTGAACGTGAACCCGCTATACACACCGCGCGAGCTGGAGCACCAGCTCAAAGATTCGGGCGCCAAAGCCATCGTCATCATTGAAAATTTCGCTACTACTTTGGAGCAGTGCATTCAAAACACCGCCGTCAAGCATGTGGTGCTGGCCGCTATGGGCGATATGCTGGGCCTGCTCAAAGGCGCGATGGTCAACTATGTGGTGCGCAATGTGAAGAAAATGGTGCCTGCCTACAATTTGCAGGGGGCAGTGCGTTTTAACGCAGCGGTAGCCCAGGGCACCAGCGGCACCTTGAAGAAGCCCAGCATCAAGGCTGACGACGTAGCCGTGCTGCAATATACCGGCGGCACCACCGGTGTGAGCAAGGGCGCGGTGCTGTTGCACAGCAACGTAATAGCCAACGTGCTGCAGTCCGAGGCGTGGAACGAGCCCGCCGTCAAGCTCCTGTCCGAGGGTGAGCAACTGGTGGGCGTGGTGGCCCTGCCGCTGTACCATATTTTTGCATTCACCTGCTGCATGATGCTGGGCATGCGCATGGGCAGCAAAGGCATCTTGATTGCCAATCCGCGTGACATTCCTGCGATGTTCAAAGAGCTGGCCCAACACAAAATCCACAGTTTTCCTGCGGTGAACACCTTGTTCAACGGCATGGCCAACCATCCCAACTTCAACACCGTCGACTGGAGCCATCTCAAAATATCGGTAGGTGGCGGCATGGCGGTGCAAAGCGCCGTGGCCAAGCTTTGGTTGGATAAAACGGGTTGCTCGATTTGCGAGGGCTATGGCCTGTCCGAAACGTCGCCCTCAGCCACCTGCAATCCCACCGACAGCACGGCCTACAGCGGCACCATCGGCGTGCCCTTGCCCAGCACTTACCTCAAGTGCCTGGACGACGACGGCTTAGAAGTGCCATTGGGTCAGCCTGGCGAGATCGCCATCAAAGGCCCGCAGGTGATGGCAGGCTACTGGCAGCGCCCCGACGAAACCGCCAAGGTGATGACGCCGGACGGCTACTTTAAAACCGGCGACATCGGCATTGCGGACGAGCGCGGGTACTTCAAAATTGTCGACCGCAAAAAAGACATGGTGTTGGTCAGCGGTTTTAACGTCTACCCCAACGAGGTCGAAGACGTGGTGTCGCAGTTGCCAGGCGTGATGGAATGCGCTGTGGTGGGCGTGGCCGACGAGAAAACCGGCGAAGCCGTGAAGCTGGTGATCGTCAAGAAAGATCCGTCGCTCACCGAAGCGCAGGTACGCGAGTATTGCCGCGCTAACCTGACCGGTTACAAGCAGCCCAAGCTGGTGGAGTCCCGCACCGATATGCCTAAAACACCGGTCGGAAAAATTTTGCGCCGCGAGCTGCGTGATAAAAAATAAGCGCGGGTGCTGGGTGCAAAATAGCGGCCTGGAGCCGCTATTTTTTTGCGGACTCTTTTTATCCTCACCACGACTTTACCCATGACCACCGCTATCTTGAGCGCGTTACCTGAGGAGCAAGCTGGCCTGCTCGGGTTGCTGGACAAACCAGAATGTATCCAGCGTGCTGGCCGTACGTTTTGGTGCGGCACAATGCACAAACGCCCTGTGGTACTGGCGCTCTCCAGGGTGGGAAAAGTTGCCGCAGCCACTACCGCCACCACTTTGATTGAGCACTTTGGCGCACAAAGCATTGTGTTTACCGGGGTAGCAGGCGGCTTGGCACCGCATGTGCAGGTGGGTGATATGGTGATTGGCACACAGTATGTGCAGCATGATATGGATGCCACGCCACTCTTTGCGCGCTATGAGGTGCCGCTGTATGGGCGCTCGCACTTTGATGCACATACAGAGCTGGCAGCTACTGTTTTGGAAGCTGCTCGCACTCAATTTCTTTGGGTGGGTGGCGCAAAGGAAGTACATGTTCACCAGGGTCTGATCGCTAGCGGGGACTGTTTCATCCATAGCGCAACCGGGGTGCAAGCGCTGCGCGCTGCATTGCCCGACGCGCTGTGCGTAGAAATGGAGGGTGCTGCGGTGGCGCAGGTGAGCTTTGACTACCAAATACCTTTTGTGGCCGTGCGCACTATCTCTGACCGCGCTGACGATAACGCGCATATTGATTTTCAACAGTTTGTACGCGAGGTCGCAGGGCCCTATGCGGTGCGTCTAGTGGACGCGTTGATGCGCAAGCTTTAAGTGCTGCTGTATGCGGCTC
>JAYVDN010000137.1:0-3456 GCA_043749385.1 Polaromonas sp. | reverse complement strand
GTGCTGTAGGCAGTGCCATAAGAACCGCCGATTGGTCGGCAGGCCCAGCACCGCGCATTGGCTCAAAGCCGTTTGCATTGCATCTATTACCGCCTCGCGCGTGGTGGCATGTACGATCAGCTTGCCCAGCATGGAGTCGTAATGCGGCGAGACGCGCAGGCCCTCAAACACCGCATGGTCAAAGCGCACGGCGCCCGCAGGCGGCACAAAGCGCAGTACCTGGCCGGTGTGGGGTACAAAGGCCGCGTCTTCGGCGCACAGGCGTACTTCGATGGCATGGCCTTGCAAATTGACTTGCGACTGCTGCAAAGGCAATTGCTCGCCGCGTGCGATGCGGATTTGCCATTCCACCAAATCCAAACCCGTGCGCAATTCGGTCACTGGGTGTTCGACCTGTAGCCTTGTATTCATCTCCATAAGGTAGTAACTAGCCCCCACGCTTGCCACTACGTGTGCTGCGCGGCCCCCCGAGGGAGCCTTCGCGCCTTGGGGCGGCCCGGCGGCGCTCAATGTCTCTCCTTCCACCAAAAACTCCACCGTCCCCGCTCCCACATAACCCGCAGCCAGCGCCAGCTTCACAGCGCTCTCGCACATCTGCGCACGCAGGGCTTCACTTAAGGCTGGGCTGGGCGATTCTTCAATGATTTTTTGGTGCCGCCGCTGCACGCTGCAATCGCGCTCACCCAGATGGATGCAGTGGCCATGCGCGTCGGCAAATATTTGCACCTCGACATGGCGGGGTGCGAGCAGGGCGCGCTCTAGCACTACGTCGCTTGACCCAAACGCCGCCAAGGCCTCAGCGCGTGCGCTGTGCAGGGCTGGCGCAAACTGCTCGGCCTGCGTGACCAGGCGCATGCCACGCCCGCCGCCGCCTGCGGTGGCCTTGACCATCAACGGCATGCCCAGTTGCTGCGCTTGCTGGGCGAGCGTCGCGTCAAGTTGGTCCGCACCAAAATAGCCGGGCAGGCAGGGCACGCCGCAGGCCTGCGCCAGTTGTTTGGCACCGGCCTTGCTACCCACTGCGTGGATGGCAGCGGGCGGTGGGCCGATCCACACCAAGCCAGCGTCAATGACAGCCTGCGCAAAGGCCGCGTTCTCGCTTAAAAAACCATAGCCGGGATGCACTGCATCTGCGCCAGACTGCTGGGCGGCAGCGATGATTTTGGCAATGCTTAAATAGGTCTCGGCGGATGTGTTACCTCCCAGCGCGCAGGCCATCGTCGCCTCGCGCACGGGCAGGCTGGCTGCGTCGGCATCCGAGTAGACGGCCACGGTGTCGATACCCATGGCATGCGCGGTGCGGATAATGCGCCGCGCAATCTCGCCCCGGTTGGCGATCAAAATGCGGCGGATGCCGCGTGGTGTTGCGATGGTAGTCACGCTCATGCTGCCCACCTCGCTTTGCGCTTTTGAGCGAAAGCATTTAAGCCTTCAGCGCACTCGCGTGAGCGCAGGCTTGCTGCAAATTCAATAGCTCCTTGGGTAGAAATTACGCTGGCTAACGGCATAAATGGCATAAAAAGCAGGCGTTTGGAGGCCGCAACCGCCTGTGGTGCAACCACGCGCAGGCTGGCGATGCGTTGTTGCACTTCGGCGGCTAAAACATCGTTGTCTACTATGCCGTTCACTGCGCCGCTCACCTCACCGCTCACCACCGCATCCACCAAGCCCAGCGTCTGCATCTGTGCCGCGCTGTGTTTGGCACCCGTCAGCAGCAGGGCGCGCGCCGCTTTGTCCCCCAGCCGCCACTGCACAAAAGGCGCAATCTGCGCAGGAACTACGCCCAGAGTGACTTCGGGCGTAGCAAACACGGCGCTGTCGGTAGCCAGCACAAAGTCTGCGCAGCACACCAGTCCAAAGCCACCGCCCATGGCCGCACCCTCCACCGCAGCTACTAATACCTGAGGCAACTGGCACAGCGCCAGCAGCAGCTCGCCAAAACGTGCGTTCATGGCGATCAGCGGGTCACCCTCACCGGGCTTCAAGGCCTGGCCAATGCTCTTGGCAAAGCCGCCCAAACTGCCCCCTGCGCAAAACGTGCGACCAGCACCTTGCAGAACGATGAAGCGCAACAAGCCATCTTGCGTGGCGCGCGCACAGGCCGTAAACAGGGCTTCGACCATCGGCTCGCTCAGCGCATTGCGCGAAGCAGCATCGTTCAAGGTCCAGTGCTCGCAGTCGCCCGCGCGGGTGATCAACAGCGTCGTGCTCATAGCGTAGTGCTCATCATGTTCAAGCCGCAGGCCGTTTGGCAATGCCCATGATCTTGGCGATGATGCCCATCATCACCTCGTCGGCACCGCCGCCAATCGAGGCCAGGCGGCCATCGCGGTACATGCGCGAGACTTTGTTTTCCCAGGTAAAGCCCATGCCGCCCCAAAACTGCAAACAGCCGTCCGGCACCAGGCGGTTGAGCCGCCCGGCCTTGAGCTTGGCCATGGATGCCAGCTCTGTCACGTCTTGGCCCGCAACATACAAATCGCAGGCGCGGTAGGTGAGGGCGCGCAGGCTCTCTACCTCGGTCTTCATCTCGGCCAGCTTGAACTGCACCCACTGCTGGTCGGCAAGAGAAGCACCAAACAGCTTGCGCTGCTGCGCCCACTCCACCGTCCAGTCAATGCAGTTGGTCAGCGCCTGCAGGCAGCTGGCCGCCGCCCACAGCCGCTCTTCCTGAAACTGCGTCATCTGCATCATGAAGCCCGCGCCTTCCTTGCCCAGCAGGTTGCGCTGCGGCACGCGCACGTTGTCAAAATAAATCAGCCCCGTGTCGCTGGCGTTCATGCCAATCTTTTTAATCTTCTGCGCCATCTCGATGCCTGGGGTCATCTTGCCCGTGGCGCGGTCGCGCATCGGTACCATGACGAGCGACTTGTTTTTATGCGATGGCCCGGTAGCCGAGGGCTCGCTGGTGTTGACCAGCATACACATCCAGTCGGCCTGAAAGCTGTTGGTGATCCACATCTTTTGCCCGCTGATGAGGTAGTCGTCACCGTCTTTTTTGGCGTAACTCTTGATCGAAGCCACATCGCTGCCCGCCCCCGGCTCGCTCACACCAATGCAGCCCACCATGTCGCCTGCAATCGAGGGCGCGAGAAATTCTTTCTTCAAATCTTCGCTGCCAAAACGCGCCAGGGCGGGCGTACACATATCCGTCTGCACCCCAATCGCCATGGGTATCGCCCCGCAGTGGATATGCCCCAGCGTCTCCGCCATCGCTACCGCATAGCTATAGTCCAGCCCCATCCCGCCATAGGCCTCGGGCTTGGTCAGGCCCAGCAGTCCCAGGCGCCCCAAGTCTTTGAACACCTGGTGCGCCGGGAATATCTCCGCAGCTTCCCATGCATCGACCTGTGGATTGATCTGCTCGTCGATGTAGCGCTTGAGGGTCTTCTGAATTTCCTGGTGTTCGTGGGTGTATTGCATTTTGTCTCTCTCAGGGGTTTAAACAGCCGAATA
>JAYVDN010000136.1:0-2738 GCA_043749385.1 Polaromonas sp. | reverse complement strand
AGGGCATTGCCAGGGGAGGCATCTTCCCGGCTGATGACCCCGTCGCTGCGCAGCTCAAGATCGATGGTGTCAGCCCAGTCGATCAGCACAAAAGCGGACTGCAGCAGGTGGTAGCCGTCTGCGCGGCGGCCAGTGATGTGCAAAAATAAATTGAGCTTGGCGGGCGCGCTCAGGTCGTACAGGGCTTGCATGGCGGCCTACTTATCGAGCACGATGCGCAGTTGCGCGGGCGGAGCGGGGTCGTTGCGCTGGGCATTGATGCGGCCCTCAGCATGGCGCGACACATCCGCTTGCCAGCCGGGCGCAGCAGCGGCCTCTCCGCGCAGCCAGCCAAACAAGGCCTCTAGTGGAATGGCCGCGCCCGTAGTGCGCTCCAGCATGGCTTGCACGGAAGGGTATTGCTGGGTTTGCCCACCGCTTTGCAGCTCGGCTAAACCCTCTTTCCAGCGCATCACGGCGGCGGTGCTGCCCAGTGGGGTGAATAGTGACAGCTCGCCAGCGGCCACGGTGCCTTGCAGATCAAAGCCACCAGCAAAGGTCTGCACCGGCTCGCTTTGCACTGTGAGGCTGATGCGGCCTGCGTAGCTGTCGTTTTGAATAGCTTTCAGGCCGCTAGCCCTCTGGGGAGTCGCGCAAGCAGCTACTAAATAAATAGTCAGTGCCATGGCGCAATAGAGCCGCCATCGAGACCAGTAACCAAGCCCGTGCAGTGCACTCACAGCTTCACGCGCAGGCGCTTGAGGGTTTGCAGCAAGGTCTCGTTCTCGTTGTTCAGCAGCATGCCCTCTTTCCAGATGGCAATGGCTTTGTCGCGCTGGCCACTGGCCCAATACACCTCACCCAAGTGGGCAGCGATTTCGGCGTCGGGCTTGCCTTGGTAGGCTGTTTGCAAAATTTTGATAGCCTCGGCGGTATTGCCCATGCGAAACTCCACCCAGCCCAAGCTGTCGGTGATGAAGGGGTCGTCTTTGGCAGACTCTAGCGCCTTGAGAATCAACTGTTTGGCCTCAGGCAAACGCACATTGCGTTCTGCAAAAGAGTAGCCCAAAAAGTTGTAGGCTTGGTGGTAGTCGGGCTTGCCAGCCATCAGCTGGCGCAGCAGGCGCTCCATGTCGGGGTAGCGGCCCAGTTTCTCGGCCAGGCTGGCTTGGTCATAGAGCAGCTCAAAGTCTTTGGGGTTGCTGGCGGCAAAGGCCTCGGCCAGCAGGTCGTAGGCGATTTGGTACTGCTGGTTATCGCGCAGCAGTTGCACTTCCGCAGTAAGCTTCATGCGCTTGTCTTCGTCGCTTCGGTCGGGCAAGGCGCGGATGAGCTTGCGGGCCTCGTCCAGTTTGCCTTGTTTGGCCAAAAGAGAGGCGCGGCGGCTCTGCGTGCTTACCAAGGCTTGCGGGCTGTCGATCTTGGCTATCCAGCTCTCTGCCAGCGGGAAGTCTTTGCGCTTTTCTGCCACTTGCGAGAGGGCTAAATACGCTTGCGTCAGGCCGCGTTTGCTTTCTTGGGCGGCTTCATCGGCAGCACCCGTGCTTTGGTCTTGCGCCAACTGGATGTAGCGCTTGAGCGAGGTGTCGGCAGCGGACAGCTGGTTGTCTTGCAATTGCAGCGTGCCTTGCACCAGCCAGGCCTCGGCAAATGCAGGTTTGTCGCGGGTGATGATGCTAGTTTGTTGGCCTGCCTCAGCGTAGCGCACGGCGTCTAGCAGGGCCCGCACATAGCCCATGCGCACTTCAGGGCGGGCTTTGTCGCTTTCCAGGTAGCGCTTGACTATCTGCTCGGCCTGAGGCTGCTTGGGGCCCATGATCTCCAGCGCCAAGATGGCGGGCTGCTCGCTGGTGGCGCTGGCGGTTTGGGCTTTACGCGCTGCGTCCAGCGCGCCGGGCAGGTCGGCCGCTGCCAGGCGCAGGCGGCCAATGGATGTCCAGGCGATGGCGGCTACACCTGCGTCGCCGCCGGGGTTGGTGTAGTCTGCCAAGGCCTGCTCAGCCGTGCTGGCGGCCAGTTTTTTGTCGCTCAAACGGCTGTAGGTCGACAAGCTGCGGCCAATGATGGCGCCGCGCTGGGCTGTAGAGGAGTGGCTGAGCATGGCGCGCATGGGCTCTACGCTCTCTGGCACGCGGTTCATGGCCAGCAGCACTTGGAACAAGCGCTCGTTGGCCAGCACCGAGGTGGGCTGGGCTTGCTTCCAGGCGCGGGCGGCTTGCAAGGCTGCGTCGCCAGAGCGTGCCTGGATGGCCAAGTCTACTGCGCGCTCATAAAGACCAGCATCGTTGGTTTTGCGGGCCGCATCCAAAATGATGGAAAAGCCGTTGCCGGGCTCGCCGCCACTGGCTTTAAGTTCGCCTAATAAAAGTTGGTAGAACAGTTCCGCGTCCATTCGGGATGGCAGTGCGGTAATGGTGCCTTCTGCGCTGGAAGCGGCGGGCTGCGCCGCTTGAGCAGGTTGCGCCAGGGCATTTTGTCCATACACAAGCAACACTGCGGCCAGGCCTAGTGTGGCAATTCTGGCTGTTTGCCGAGCAGGGTGGTGATGGACTGAAGGCATAGTGTGGGTGGCCGGGTAGGCTGAACGGGGTGTGGCATGCATTGGGGGATGATAATCCAAGCATGCCTGAATTGCCTGAAGTCGAAGTTACCCGCCTGAGTTTTGCCAGCCGTATCGAGGGCGCGCAGATCCGTGCCGTGCAAATGGGCAAAGCCCTGCGCTGGCCTATGGGTATAGACCCCGACGAGCTGCAAGGCCG
>JAYVDN010000135.1:0-4313 GCA_043749385.1 Polaromonas sp. | reverse complement strand
CCAAACTGCAGGTACGCGCCGTAGTCGTCATACACCGTAAAGCGCAGCGACAGCATCTTGCCGGTGCGGCTGAGTGCCAGCTCGGCATCGTAGAGCCGGTCACTGCCGTGCGAGTCAGAGTTGGTGAAGTGCTCCAGGCGGTCTTCAATGTACTTCACCGGATAGCCACACAGCTTGGACAGCGCCGCAGTCAGGATGATGATTTTGTGGGTGAAAACCTTGGAGCCAAAACTGCCCCCGGTGGTTACCGGACTCATGTGCAACTGGGTAGGCGATATGCGCAGAGAGCCTGCAATGACAAACGGAATGAAGTTGGAGAAATTGGTATTGCACAAAATCTTGTAGCCACCTGTCACGCTGTCAGCTTGCGCGATGCAGCCGGTAGTCTCTATGGCCTGCGCGCTCGACCTGCCCCAGCGCAACCGGCGTTTGACGATGTGGTCAGCCTTCGCAAAGTCTTCATCCACTGGCCCAAACTTGAAGGACTCGTCCAGCGCGCTGTTGCTGGAACGGTCTGCGGGGTGGATGATGGCGTCGCCAGTGGCCGCAAAGGATGCCTCCATGTCCACGTTGGCGGGCAACACCTCGTACTGCACCTCCACCAGCTCGGCAGCGTCTTCGGCAATGTAGCGGTTGGTGGCCACGATGGCGGCCACCACCTCGCCTACATGGCGCACCTTGTCGATGGCCATGGCGCGCTGGGTGACGGGTGGGCTGGCAAAGCTGGGGCATGGGTCGACCACGGTGGCCACATCAGCGCCCGTGTACACGCCGATCACCCCCGGCAGCGCGCGGGCTTTGGACACGTCGATGGATATGATCTTGGCATGCGCATGCGGGCTGCGCACCGTGGCCGCGTGCTGCATATGCGGCATGGACATATCGTCGATGTAGTTGCCTTTGCCCAGCAACAGCCTGCGGTCTTCCACCCGCTTGATGCTTTTACCGATCCATTTGAGGTCTTGTCCAGGTTGCTCACGCTGACGGCTTTTAGGCAGAACGTTGGTTTTGAGATGGGGGCTCATACACAGTACTCCTTGGATCTAAATGGGGGGATCTGAATTGGGTATTTACGCGGCCAGTTGTTGGGTAGGGGCTGCGCGCATTTTGGCCGCTGCAGAACGCACTGCGTTGATGATGTAGGTATAGCCGGTACACCGGCACAGGTTGCCTGAGATAGCCTCGCGGATATCGTCGTCGCTGGGGTTCGCGTTGTTTGCCAGCAGCTCGGTAGCGGCCATCAGCATGCCCGGGGTGCAGTAGCCGCATTGCAGGCCATGCTCTTCCCAAAAGGCTTCCTGCAAATGGTTCAGTGCGCCATCTTTGGCAAGCCCTTCGATGGTGGTGACTTTGGCATCCTCGGCCTGCACGGCAAACATCAGGCATGAGCGCGCCGTGCGCCCGTCGACCAACACGGTGCACGAGCCGCACACGCCGTGCTCGCAGCCCACATGGGTGCCGGGCAGGCCAAACTCATGGCGCAGGCAATCGCTTAGCAAGGTGCGCGGCTCCATCTGGGCCGTGCACGCGCGACCATTGACCTTCATTGAAACAGTGACGTTGTTCATAATGCCTCCAAGCAGTGTGTGTTCATGGTGAGGTGATCAAGCTGTAGCCTGTTTGAGCGATTGGCGCACCAGCTCACGCACCAGGTCGCGGCGGTACTCGGCGCTGTTGGCTACATCGCCATAGGGCTGGGTGCTGTCGTAAGCCACCTGGGCGGCCAACTCGATGGTGCTGTCTGTAGGGGCTTTGCCCAGCAAAGCGGCCTCTACTTTGGGCAGGCGCACAGCGCATGCGCCAATGCCAGCGGCGGAGATAGCCGCCTGCTCGATCTTTCCGGCACTGACGGTGACCAGGCAGGCAATGACGGCCCATGCATAGTCCCCCTTGCGCATGCTCACTTCGTTAAAGCCAAACCGCTGCCCGGCGGGCGCTACCGGCACCCTCACCTCTACCAACAGCTCATCGGGTTGCACAGCGGTCTCGTACATGCCCAGAAAGAAGTCTGCTGCCGCCACGCGCCGCCCGCGGCTTTTGCTGCGCACCACCATGGTGGCCCCGGTGGCCAGCATGACGGCGGGCATCTCCGAGGCCGGGTCGCTGTGGCATAAATTGCCGCACAGTGTGCCCCGGTTGCGCACGGCAGAATGCGCCACCCATTCGTAGGCGGCATGCATCAAGGGGCTGTGCTCTTTCACTACGGGCGAGTTTTTCACATCGTTATGCCGCGCCAGTGCACCGATGGCAATCTCGTTGCCTTCTTTGCGCACATAGTCCAAGTCCGGCAGCTTGTTGATGTCGATCAGGCGCTCCGGTTTGGCCAGCCTGAAGTTCATCATCGCAATCAAGCTTTGCCCGCCCGCGAGGATTTTGGTGTCGCTGTCGCCCGGAGCGAGAAAGTCCAGGGCGGCCGCCAAACTGAGCGGGCGTTCATAGAGAAAGGGGGCTGGTTTCATGGCATCTCCTTGTGGTGTGTGTCGGTTCGGTGGTGTCTGGTTTCATCCGGCAAAACGCGGCTCGTCCATGCCGCGAATACCCAGGCCTTTGATTCTGAAAAGCGCGCCAGCCGTAAACTGCGGCTTGGCTTGCACGGCAAAGTGGTCGTGCACCGCCGGGTGGGCCACGCGGGCCATGGAGGTGACATAGATTTCGTCCAGCTTGTCGCCGCCAAACATCACGCTGGTGATGTTGCGCACCGGCATGCCGATGACCCTGTCCACACTGCCGTCGGGCGCGTAGCGCACCAGCTCACCGGCAATCACTCTGGCGTTCCAGACAAAGCCTTCTGCGTCCACTGTCGATCCGTCGGCAAAGCCCGCATCGTCCTTCAAGTCCCGCCATACCTTGCGGTTGGACAGCGCGCCGGTGTCTATCGCATAGTCGTATCGCCACATCTTCTTTTGGAAGGTGTCGGCAAAATAAAAACTGCGGTCATCCGGGCTCCAGCAGGGCCCGTTGGAGCAGATGATGCCTTCGTCAACGGGTGTCAGCGTGTAGTCCGCATCAAGCCGCCACAGGCTGCACAGCGGCAGCTCCTCTTTATCGTCCATGCCACCCGCAAAGAAGCGCCCCCTGCGGTCGCACTTGCCATCGTTCAGGCGGCTGCGGCCCTTGGCGGTGTCTACCTGAGCCACGCGTTCGAGTTTGGAAGTGTCAAAGTCAAACAGGTAGAAGCCGTCATTGGCCGCCAGCACCGCACCACTGCTGCGCCGCAGCGCCATGGCACCTACTTCTTTGTCAATGAACCAGTGCTTGGTAGCGCCACTGCGCGGGTTGAGGCACCACATACTGGGCTTGCCCACGCGGTTACCAGTGCAGTCCAGCCAATACAAAAGCCCTTGTTGGCTGTCCCACACGGGCCCTTCGCCCAGGTGGTTTTCGCAGTCCAGTACGCATTCGATGGTGTACGTTGTCATGTCGTCGGCTCGGGCGAATTTTGGTCGTTTGGGTGAATATGGCTTTAATTAATCACTCGTATGATATATAAATAATTGATTTTTTATATGGGGTATACCCTGAATTTATTCACGACGTCGACGGGAGCGGACTGATCTGCGGCTTGCTTGGGATTGGGCCTGCGCTTAGGCCTGAGCTTGCCCTTGGCCAGGCTTTGCTTGGCTCGGAAAGCCGAGCACCGGGGGTTTGTTCGCCCACGCGCTTGGTGTGTACGGCTACGCGGCTGTCCCCCGCGTCGGCCTAAGGCCAACTGCTCCTCCTACTAGTGCCGCTGCGCCGTACACACCAAGCGCCTGGGCGGCGAGCGTGGTGGGTCTGCACAGCAGCAAGACACGCAAGCTGGAACGTTTGTGTTGCGCTGGCCGTAGTGGAAGCAAATGGGGTCAGATCAAAATTCAGGAACGCCCACTTTTCGAAGCGTGCGCAGCCATAACGAAATTTTGCTCTGACCCCTTTTACGTAGTCTCCGGCGCGCCAGGTCTTCCCCCCGTGTTTGCGAGCGAAGAGTCCCTCGCACAGACCTCGCGGCTTGCGCCAGAGCGTGTGCCATGGGCGTGCATTCTGGCGCGAGCACTGAGGTTTTGCAGGGCGGCAAGTCGTTGCAACAGAGGCTGCTTGGGTGAGGTGATTTTTGACAAATACGCAAGGTTGCATCACTTTACAAAAGTAGATGCACCGCGTTTTCATCATAAAATTACAATGTCGTCAAAATTGGCTATAAACACCCTGTTTGTCGTTAAATACATCACGAATTTCGAGGTGAGTGCGGTGAGGTACATAAATTCGCATAATTTAAGGGTTTTCAAAAGCCTGCCGACGGCGTTTGCAGGCCGAAAAAACCTCCAAATCGGCGG
>JAYVDN010000134.1:0-3043 GCA_043749385.1 Polaromonas sp. | reverse complement strand
GCTAAAAACCGCTTGGAGCGGTTTTCTTCACGCTACCGGCCTCATAAAACAGTCTCCCAGACTGTTTTAACGCTTCATGGGCTCTGGTGGATGGCGTGTACTTGTTCGGTTCTGTTTTTCAGGGCACGAATACCGTTCCGTAATGAGGTTGATCGTTGCCGCGCTCGAATGAATCGACTTGCGTGACGACTTCGTTTCATAGAAACCGTGCATGGGTAACTCGTTTTGATTAAACCCGTAGCGTCATTTAGTGCGGCAATATAGTTTTTAGTGGCTATTTTGGCTTCGTGAGCCAATGCGTCGATATCTTCTGCATCGTTTGATGTATCACTTGTTGATTTTCACTTAGAACTGACCCCATCTTTGCATCCAAACTTGACCCCACCTAAAGCCGTTTAAAGCCATGCATTTGGGCTGTGGATAAGTTTAATCGATGGCTAGCTTGTTTTGAGTTTCTCCTTCCTCATCAACGGTTACTCTAGATTTTGGCTTTGCTTTTGGTATTGCTTCATTTTGTGATTTGACCTTGCTACTGGACTGCTTGAACCGCCAGCTCTGGTTGCCCGTCTCCACAATATGACAGTGATGGGTGAGCCGATCGAGCAATGCTGTCGTCATCTTTGCGTCCCCAAAGACCTGTGCCCACTCGGCAAAGCCCAAATTGGTCGTAATAACCACACTGGTGCGCTCGTACAGCTTGGATAGCAGGTGAAACAAGAGTGCCCCGCCTACCTGACTAAACGGCAAGTAGCCCAGTTCGTCCAAGATCACCAGATCGACGTACATCAGACGCAGCGCTATCTGCCCAGCCTTGCCATGCGCTTTCTCCTGCTCCAGTGCATTAACTAATTCCACCGTCGAGAAGAAGCGCACCCGCTTGCCATGCTTTTGGATGGCTTCGACCCCGATGGCAGTAGCCAGATGGGTCTTGCCTGTACCCGGCCCGCCGATGAACACGGCATTGTGATTCGCCTCAGTAAATTTGCCACTGTGCAGTGTGCGCACCAAGGTTTCATCAACTTGGGATTGCTCGAATTCAAAGCCCGCCAAATCCCGATGCGCAGGAAACCGCGCCGCACCCATCTGGTACGCCGTAGAGCGCACTGAGCGATCTGCTGATTCGCTCAGAATGAGCTGATGCATAAAGCTATCCGGCGTGAAGTCGGTATGGCGTGCCTGCGCAGCCACGTCTGGGTAGTTGGCCGCCATGCCGTGTAGCTTGAGGGATTTGAGACCTGCAATGATGTGTGTACTCATGTATGTCACCTTGTTTGGATATTTGATTGGTTTATGGGATGATTTATTTGCTTTAAGTTGCGCAGATCGTCATAGCGATCCACATTGGCCAGCGGCTCTTGCGCCAGTTTGAGCGGCAAACAGGCCGCCAGTTGAAGCGCCATCGCTTCGCCCAAGGTCTCCAGATCGGTGCCAGATGTTTGACTCTTGAGCCGGGCCAGGATGTTGAGCACATGTTCACCGCTGGGTTTGTCCGTCTCCAGTGCCAGTTCCACCGCCACCAATACCGCTTCCAACCCATGCACCGGCACCGCTGCGAGCACCTGCGCCATGACCGAGTCGCCGCCGCTGCGGCGCAGCAAGATGGTTTGCAGCTGACGCAGTGATGTGGGTAAAGTCTCAAATGGTGCACCATTACGCAAACCTCCGGGTTTGCGCTCCACCAAACTGATGTAATGCATCCAGTCGTAGAAGGTTTGATCACGCTCGAAGCAACGGCTGTGGCTGGCAACAAAGCTGCCCTCAGCGACTACGGCGATACGGTCATGGTACACACGCACACTCAAGGCGCTATTGGCATGCTCCGTCGGTACGCTGTAGCGGTTGCGCTCCAGATGGATCAAACTGGTGCTCGATACCCGAGCCAGCAGTTCGACGTAGCCGTCAAAGGGGCGTGGCACTGGCATAAGCTGGGCTTGCTCGTCTTGCAGTGCATCTGCGACCTTCATGGCGGGGTAGTCTGGGTGGTTGAGTTCGCTCCAAGCCTGTTTGCACTGCACCGCCAGCCAGTCGTTGAGCTGCGCCCAATCCGTCCAGCGTTTGTCTTTGGCGCGGTACCAGATGCTGGCGCGCCGGTCGCGCACGTTCTTCTCGACGATGCCTTTCTCCCAGCCGCTGGCCACATTGCAGAATTCTGGCTCAAACAAATAGTGACCGGTCATGGCCTCAAATCGGCTGTTGATCTTGCGCTTCTTGCCCTGTAGCACCCGATCTACAGCGGTCTTCATGTTGTCGTAGATGCCTCTTTGCGGCACACCACCCAAAGCGGCAAAGGCTTTGGCGTGCGCGTCAAACAGCATCTCGTGGCCCTGGGAGGGGTAGGCGGTGAGCCAGAAGGCACGGCTGGCGCACAGTTTGGTGTGCGCCAGTTCAACCCGCTTGCGCACACCACCGATGAAGGTGTACTCGGTGCTCCAGTCGAACTGAAAGGCATCGCCGTGTTTGAATTTCAGGGGAATGAAGGCGGCTTTGGCGCCAGCCAGGCCTTCTCGAATCTTCCACAGCCGGGCGTAAGCGCAGACTCTGGCGTAGCTGCCTGTATAGCCCATGTCGCACAGTTCTTGCCACATGTGCAGTTTGCTGCGCCGCTCGCGTTTGCCTCGGCCACTGTCGGCTTTGAGCCAGCGGTCTAGGGTTTCGACGTAAGCATCGAGTTTGGTGACGATGACGCGTGGCGCGTATTTGGGCTCGACCACATCGGGTTCGCGCAACCACGATCGCACCGTGTTGCGCGCCAAGCCTGTTTGACGGCTGATTTCTTTGATGGACTGTTTGTCACGATGGTACAAACGCCGGATCTTTGCTAAGGTTCCCACTTTGATCACTCCTGTCTCCTGTGCATAACTACTACGCACAGTGTTTCTAACAGGGGTCAAATTTGAATGAAAATTAATGGCCTTTGGGGGTCAATTTTGGGTGAGATTCAACACCGCTGCAACCAATTTGATCGCCTCAACCAAACCCGCATCGGCCAACTCTTTGAATTTAGCCTGCTCTTTCCAGATTTCAGCTTTAGCTTTACCACCTT
>JAYVDN010000133.1:0-6239 GCA_043749385.1 Polaromonas sp. | reverse complement strand
GAATTAGGTGGCGGCACGCCCGAGCAGTTTGCAGCCCTCATCAAGAGCGAGTCCATCAAATGGGCCAAGGTGGTGAAAGACGCGAAGATCGATCCAGAGTGAGCCTTGGCTTTGCTCTGTAAATCCGGAGTTTGCCGGAGGGTTCGCCAAGGCTGGGGCACGCTCAGCCCGCACGGGTTGGGGTTACGCCATCCGCATTGCCGACAAAGCGCTTTTCAGCGCTGTTCTATTTTCTGCACCAAAAGATCTAAATACGCCTCTTTATTCAAGGTGATTTTGATGCGCACCGGCAGGTGCTGCAAACCGGGTGCAATCCACATCTCGGCAGTGATGGTGCCGCGCGCCACGGCCAAGGGGCGGGGCTTGAGGTGGTGGGCCTGCACGGCGCCCATGATGGGCAGGTAGACTGTCTCGGCCGGGCCAATGTCATACGTCCACTCGTCCAGCCCGCCTGGCCTGGCCAGCCATATGCTGATGGTCTCCCCGTCTTTGAGCACCGCGCGCCCGGTGCTAAAGCGGTAGCCTAGCTCGACAAACTGGCTGGCGGTGTCTTGCACCACACTCAGGTCATCGGCGGGGCGCGGTATGCGGCGCCCGTCCGTCAATAACACGTCCCGCGCATCGAGCTTGACGCTGCGTGGGCCGCGCGTGGGCAACTGCTCTTCGTATACCTGCGGCTGCAAGCCGGTCGCCCGCACGCGGCCTTGGCTGGTCATTTGCGCTTTGGCCAAACCCAGGCTGATGTCGATGCGCACTTGGTAACGGTCGCTCGGCTGCGCATCCAGCGCGGGCGGCCGTGTCCACTGCACCTGGGCATCGCCATGCAAATCGCCACGGTAGTAGCCCCCAAGCTGGTAAGACAGGCGCGTGTCCGCTGGCCATTGGCCTTGCAGGGCGAGTGCGGCGCTGCTGTCATTGCCGGTGCCAGTGCTGGGGTCATTGGCTACGCCGGCAGAGCTGGCGTTGGCAGCTTGGGCCAAAGGGGTGGCAGCGTCGCCTGCATCCGCTAGCGTGCTGGTGGACGAGGTGAGCGGTACAGATGCAAGGGGAACCTCTGTGGGCGTGTTGACTACCCCCGTGGGGGTGGGCTCTGGCGCTACCGGTGAAAGTTCAGGCTCCGGAAGCGGTGCCTTTTTGGCGTTTTTTACTACGCTTTTAGGAGCTGCTCCCGCGATATTCTGTTGGGCTACAGCCTGTTTTGGCATCAAAACAGCAGGTGCTGGGCCTGCGGCCACCGTGGCCTGGGTAATTTGCCGGGTAAACATCGGGTCGGCATGCGGCGCTATCACGCTGTGCACGGCCTGCAGCTCTTGGCTGATGCCCCATAGCGCTACCCCGTGCAGCGCCAGCGCCGCCAGCAAAGCAAGTGCCAGCGAGATTAGCCAGCGAGCCATGCGTCCAGCTTTGCTGCGTCGCCTGCGCGCAGCACCCAGGTGGCCAGGTCTTCGCGCTCTGCTGCAGGCAGCGCCAGCTTGAGGGTGTGCAGGCGCTTGTCGCGTGCTACCAAAGCCTGCACGGCTTTACTCTTTTGGCTCTGCACCACCTCACCGGTGTAGAGCAGCACGTCGTCCAGCTTGTTCAGCCGCCACATGCCGCCGCGCGCCGCGCTGCTGCCCACGGCCAGCCATTCATCGCCCGGGCAAAAGCCTGCCTGTTCGGCCACGCCGCCGCGCAGCACCACTTTGACTTGCACTGCACCATTGCTTTCCGCCACCCGCAGGCCAAGGCGCTGGGCCAGCTGCGGTTTGTCCTCTATCACCTGCACGCCGTGCGCTTTGAGCAAGCGCTCCAGCGGCAGTGCACCCGTGCCATGCACCCACTGCGCCAGCTCGGCCTCGTAGCTTCTGCCGCTGAGTTTTTGCAGCACGGCGGCAAAATCCACCTGCGCCATCGGCCCGGCCTTGCAGCGCAGCCACAGCGCGCGCATCACCGCGTCCAGCGTAGTTTTACCCTCTGCGCGCAGTGCCAGGTCAAAGCACAGCGCCACCAGCGCGCCCTTGGTGTAGTAGCTCACCGTGGTGTTGGGGGTGTTTTCGTCTTGCCGGTAGTACTTTACCCAGGCGTCAAAGCTGCTTTGCGCCACGCTTTGCACCTTGCTCCCTGGGGTTTGCATCACCTGGTTGATGGTTTTGTTCAGCAGCTTGAGGTATTGCGCATTGTCGATCAAGCCCGCGCGGCGCAGCAGCAGGTCGTCGTAGTAGCTGGTAAAGCCTTCAAAAAACCACAACAGCTCGGTGTACTGCTCTTGGCTGTAATCGTAGTGCGCAAACTCGGCGGGGCGCAGGCGCTTGACGTTCCAGGTGTGAAAGTACTCGTGGCTGATGAGGCCCAGCAGGGTGGTGTAGCCGTCTGTGGGCTTGTTTTGCCCCACGCGCGGCAAGTCGCGGCGGGTGCAGATCAGCGCGGTGCTGTTGCGATGCTCCAGCCCGCCGTAGCCCTCGTCCACCGCGTTGAGCATGAACACGTAGTTGCCAAAGGGCGGTTGGTTTGCGGTTTTATCGCTGGGGCCATGCCAAAACGCCATTTCGGTTTCAACAATTTTTTGCGTATCTGCCAACAAGCGTTTGCCATCGAAACTGGGCGGCGCACCGGCCACGGCAAAGGTATGCACTGCGCCGCGCACTGTAAAGCTGCCGCGCCAAAAGTTGCCCAGCTCAAACGGCGTATCGGCCAGCGCGTCGTAGTTGGAAAACGCATAGGCACCAAAGCCATTTTTATCCGCCTTCAGCGCTGTAGCCCCTGTAGCTATGGCGCAAGCAGCTATGGAATTAGTAGTTTTGATATACAGTTGGTGTGTCCGCTCAGTCAACCCTTCCACGCGCAGGCAAAGCGACGTCGGGTTAAAAAATCCGCGCTGCGTATCCAGCCACGCCGTGCGCACCGAGTTGTCATAGGCATACACCTCGTATTGCAGCACCAGCGGTTTGGTTGCGACATTGCTTGCTTGCCAAGTGCATTTGTCCAACTGCGCCATCGCCACCGCTTTGCCGTTTTGCTCCGCTTTGAGTTTTTGCAAGTGCTTGGAAAACTCCCGCACCATGTAGCTGCCCGGTATCCACACCGGCAGGCTCACACGCTGGTTTTTGGCAGGCCGCGCGATAGTGAGGGTGATGTGAAACAGGTGCGCATGCACGTCAGACGCATCGACGGCGTAGTGCACGGCGGCAACGGAAGTAGGCGGAGGCGGTGGGGAGCGTGTAACCATAGGCTGAAGAATAAACCATTCACCCGCCTCTAAAGCCCGGTTTGCGTTGCGCGCGGGTAATTTGTCTATCATTCCTGCATGTTGTTTGCCTCAGATCCCCAAGAACTGGCGCCAGACGTTTGGCTGCTGCATGGCTTTGCGTCAGGCAGACCGTTGCGCGAAGGTATCGCGGCCGTCAACGCCAGCGCAGCGTTTCGCCACCTGGTGGTGCCCAGCGGACAGCCCATGGCCGTGGCCATGACCAACTGCGGCCCCCTGGGCTGGACCAGCAGTGCGCAAGGCTACCGCTACCTGCCGCATGACCCTGACACCCAACTGCCTTGGCCCGCCATGCCTGAGGCGTTCAGCACCCTGGCGCGCGAGGCCTCTGCCGCCGCAGGCTGGCCCGGCTTCGCACCCGACGCCTGCTTGATCAACCGCTACGCCCCTGGCGCGGGCCTGGGACTGCACCAAGACCGAGATGAGCATGACCTGCGCGCGCCCATCGTGTCGGTGTCCATCGGTGCGTCGTGCAAATTTATTTTGGGTGGCCTGCAGCGGAGTAGCCCGACGCAGTCTATTGCGCTGCACGACGGCGATGTGATGGTATGGGGCGGCCGCTCACGCCTGATTTACCATGGCGTGCGGCCGTTGCCCAAGGAAAGTGGCGTGCGCTACAACCTGACTTTTCGCAAAGCCGGTGGCCTGTTTTCGTCGAATAAAGTATGAGCAGCAAGCTATTTAGCTATGTATTAAATAGCTGCTCCCGCGATATTTTAAAGGGCTAGAGGCCGAATGCCTGCTCAAAAAGTGCTTAAAAACCAGGATTTTCGCCCTACTTCACTTCTGCCAGAAACTTCTCCACCTGCGCCGCGCCAATAGCGCCCGGCACGCGGTTGCCATCGGCAAATATCAAGGTGGGGGTACCGGTGATTTTGTGCTTTTTGCCGAACTCTACGTTGCGCGTAAGGGCTGCCGTATCACAGGTGCCTGCGGGCACATCAGCGTCTTTGGTCATCCAGTCGGTCCAGGCCTTGGCGCGGTCTTTGGCACACCAGACGTTTTTGCTGCGCTCGGTGGAGCCGGGGCCCAGGATGGGATAGAGAAACATGTAGACCGTGACGTTGTTGACAGACTGCAGGTCTTTCTCAAAACGTTTGCAGTAGCCGCAGTTAGGGTCTTCAAACACGGCCACTTTGCGTTTGCCGTTGCCGCGCACGATGGTGAAGGCGTCCTTCAGGGGCAAGGTTGCAAAATCGATCTCAGTGAGCTTGGCTACGCGCTCTTCGGTGAGGTTGCGTTTGGCTTTGGTGTCGATAAGGTTGCCCTGGATCAGGTAGTTGCCTTCGGCATCGGTGTAGAAGATTTCGGTACCACCGACGCGCAGCTCGAACAGACCGGGGATGGGGGATTTGACCACTTCGTCAATGGCGGGCAAGCTGGGCAAGCGCTCGGCAATGTTTTTGCGAATGGCAGCTTCTTGGGCAAACGCAGTAAAAGTCGCGGTGAAGATAGCGCAAGCAGCTATCAGTTTGGGTGTGAATTTCATGCTTTAAAGTCCTTAATAGTCAATTCTATACGCCCATCGCGCGGCGCATGACCGCCGACTTAACGGGGCTCAGCGCCTCGAAACCGCGCATGCCCCAGTTACGCAGGCTGCGGGCGCGCTCGTCGTCCAACGCAAACAGGCGCTGCAGACCGTCGGTGGCGACGCGCAGGGCGGCGGCGTCGCCCTTGCGGGCGCGCTCGTAGCGGCGCAGCAGGCGCATGTCGCCATAGCTGCGGAAGTATTCTTTGCCGGCCAGCACTTGGGCCAGCTCGGCGGCGTCGCCCAGGCCTAAATTAAGGCCCTGGCCGGCCAGCGGGTGCACCGCGTGGGCGGCATCGCCTGCCAGCGCCCAAGCGGCTTGGGGGGTGCCGTCAAGGCCCACCCCGACCCAGCGGCTGGCTTGGGCCAGGTGCAAGGGCCAGGCGGTGCGCTGGCTGGTCAGGCGCATAGCGCCCAGCGCGTTGCCGCAGGCGTGCTGTAGCGCGGCGCAAAACTGCGCCTCGTCCATCGCCAATAGTTGCTGGGCATGCTCATGCTGTACTGACCACACTAGGGCCACAGAGTTCCCGCCTGTTGCACTTATCTCGGGCGCGGCGCTGCGTGGCAGCAGGGCGCACACCTCGCCGCCCTGCATCCACTGGCGGGCGGTGGCCTGGTGGGACAGCTCGGTGTGCAAGGTGGCGGCGATGGCGGTTTGGTCATACGCCACTTGCTCGTAGGCCAGGCCCGCAGCCTCGCGGCTGGCGCTGGCGCGGCCTTCGCAAATGACAGTCAATGCGGCGGGCTCGGGCGCACTGAGCAGGGTAATTTCGGGCGCAAACGACACGGCGGCATGCAGGCGCTGCTCCAGCATGCTGGCATCCACGATCCAGGCCAGCGCCTCGGCGCCCATGGCGGTGGCATCAAACTGCACCAAGCCTGCGCTGGAACCACTGCCGTCGCCCTGCACCCACATGTGCTGCACAGGGCAAGAAACCTCGGGCCAGGCACGCAGGCTGGTGAGCAGGTTTTTCGAGGCCACGTTAAGCGCAAAGGCGCGAATATCAGCTTGCGCACTGCTTGGCTGCGCCACCTGCAGCAGCCCCACGCGAATGCGCGCGCGCGCCAACAGCAAGGCCAGCGCCTTGCCCACCACCCCTGCCCCACGAATACATACATCTATTGCCATACCCCAGATTGTAGAAGGCGGCACAATACGGGCACTGTTTGCCCCTTTATGCCCTCCAAATCCACTGAGCCATGACCGACACTACCCCCCCCGGCGCCCCATTTGAAATCAATGCCACCATCCAGTCCCTGTTTGTCTACCCCGTCAAATCCTGCGCTGGCGTGCAGGTGAACGAGGCGATATTGACGGAGACCGGGCTGGAGTTTGACCGCGCCTGGATGCTGGTGGACGAGCAAGGCGAGTTTGTCAGCCAGCGCGAGCTGCCGCGCATGTGCTTGATTCAACCCACGCTAAAGCACTACGAGATGGTGCTGCGCGCACCCGGCATGTTGGCCCTG
>JAYVDN010000132.1:0-11180 GCA_043749385.1 Polaromonas sp. | reverse complement strand
TATCCCACGCTCCTTCTCGATGTCCATCGAGTCAAGCACTTGTGCGCTCATGTCTCGATCTTCAAGGCCACCACAGCGGGAGATGATGCGATCGGCCAGCGTAGATTTACCGTGGTCGATGTGCGCAATGATCGAAAAGTTTCTGATGTGATTCATCAACGAAGTTCTTAAACAAATTCAATAAGTGCTTGATCTACAAGGTGTTGTCACCTTGAAAAATAAATGCACAAGAAAAAGGGGCGCGTCCTATAAAGTGACGCGCCCCGAAACCAACAATCTTTGGCAACTGCGATAGTTGGACTTTCATTGTAGGCAAAAAGCGCGTCTGGCACACGAAAAAAACATGAATTTTTAGTCGTTGCCGCCTAGCAACAAGATTTTATGCACAAGTTATCCACAATAACTGTGGAGCACTTGGAGGGCAACATGTGGGTGAGCTGTGGATCAACGGTGGACAGCCTGTGGGTGTCTCACATCGTGGATTATTTAGCCTGCTTTATGTCCAAAATCTACTGTGCTAACCTACTTATTCTACCAAATTGGCTTAATCGACGCAAGATAGTATGCACACACTAACTTTTAAAAATGCAGCGATGCCGTGCAATAAAAAAGTTAGCAGTTGTATTTAGGCTATTGCCCCACTGTCAAGGCGGGCTTTAAAACCAGTCACCTCTAGGCTTGCAGGGCATTTGAAATAGGCGCACGATCAGGTCTACCCATTGGAGATCGACCATGCGCACCCAGCCCCGGCATTTTCATTCCTCATCTTTTTGCCGCGCGGTACTGCAGGCCGGCGCTGCTCTTATCATCTTTCTAGGCATCTGGCCATCTAGCCAAGCCGCCACGCCACCCGCTGGTGGTAATGCAGCGCTCAGCACACAAGAGACGATGGATGCACTTGCCCGCGCCAGCCAGGCCGTGGTGGGCGTGCAGGTGGAGGCAGCCGAAGGAGCTCGATCGATCGAAACGCTGGGCCCACGGCGCATCGGTTCAGGCGTGGTGATAGGTGCAGATGGCCTGGTGCTCACTATTGGCTATCTGATGCTGGAGGCCCAGACGATCCAGATCATCACCCAAGACCAAAAAACCATTCCTGCCCGCGCGGTGGCCTATGACGTCGCCACCGGCTTCGGCCTGATTATGCCGCTGGTGCCTTTGCGCGGCATCGCCCCCGTCGCTCTTGGTAACGTCGGTGACAGCAAGCCGGGCGACTCGGTGATGGCAGGCATCGGTGCGCAGCCGGGCAAAGATCCGGATGTGAGCATGACGCAGTTGATCAGCAAGCGCTCGTTCACTGGCTATTGGGAGTACCACGTAGACTCGGCGCTTTTCACCAGCCCGCCGGTAGAAAACCATTCTGGTGTGCCCTTGTTTAACCAGCGCGGTGAGCTGCTGGGGATTGGCAGCTTGTTTATGCAAGACGCTATGGGATCAACCAAAGCCGATACTGCGCGCCGGCCCGGCAATATGTTTGTACCGATAGATTTACTCAAGCCCATCATGGCGGAGATGATACAAACCGGGAGTAGCAAACTGTCCAAGCGGCCCTGGCTGGGGCTGACATCGAGCGAGCAAACAGGCAAAGTGCAGATAGTGCGGGTCAACAAAGAAAGCCCGGCCCAAGAAGCCGGCCTGCAAGCAGGCGACGTGGTGCTGGCCATTGACGATGCCAAGGTAGCCACCTTGGAGGCTTTTTATAAAAAGCTGTGGGACCGTGCGACGCCCGATGCTGAGGTGAAACTGACCGTGCAGCAAGGTGCAGAGATCAAAACCATTCTGCTCAAACCGGTTGACCGCATGAGCACTTTGCGCAAAGCCACCGGGATTTAGTTTCAGGCCCCCAGCGCTTGAGACACTTCAGTGCGCAAATCAACGGCCCATGCACGTCTGTCGCGGCCATCCGCGTGCTGTACGTTCGAAAAATGAACCACCGCCTGCACCGGGGGTGATGCCAGCAGACGCCATACCGAGCTGATCAAGGTATCGTCATCCACGTAAGCGGGCACCAAACTCAGCGCGCCTGTTGCAGCATCTTGGTAGCGCAGGGCCACGGCCTGCACTGGGGCATGGGCCGAGACAGCCGCTTGCACCAGATTGGCATGAAAGGGCAGCACCACAGAGCCGTCACTCGTAGTGCCCTCGGGAAACACCGCGATGATGCTGGCGGTGTGCACCGGCGTGCCCGCCGGAGCTTCACGCAATGCTTCGGCAATATGGTGCACTACACGCAGCGCATCGCGGCGCGAGGCGCGCTCAATGTACAGAGTGCCTACGTTGGTCGCCAGCCAGCCAATCAAGGGCCAGTGCCTGACATCCGATTTGGACACAAAGCGCACTGGCTGCACGGCCAACATCACCAAGATGTCTAGCCAGGAAATATGGTTGGCGACCACCAAGAGCGGGCCGGTAGTGACGGCGCTGCCGGTGGTACGCACGTCAACACTCAAAATGCACAGAAAATCTTTCGCCCACTGGGCGATGTGCTGCGCTTTTTGTTCTGCAGTGGCTTTGCCAAAAAAGCGGGCGATGGTGAGCATGCCGCGCAGCAAATGCGCTGTACAACGCAGCGCCTTGTACAGCGCAGCTGCGTGGGCATAGGGGCGTAATGGCATTGTTTTTACAAGACTAAATCAGGCTCCAGCGCAATAAAATATCGCGGTGGCAGCTATAAAATTAATAGTATCCGTTACTCTGGGAGACTACGCGATGGGGCGCTCAAAAGCGATATGCCCTGACACCACGGTGCAGCGCACACGGCCTTGCAGGGGTGTGCCGCCCATCTCGTGCGCAAAGGGCGTGTGCTTGCCTTGGCTTTGCAGCGCTGTATCGCTCACGCTCCACACCGCATTCGGATCAAACACGCACACATCGGCCACGCCACCGGCTACCAACTGGCCCAGGCTCTCTTGCAAGGTACCCAGCGATGCACCGAGCACATCGGCGGGTGCACTGGTAATTTTGGCCAGAGTTTGCGACAGGCTTTGGCCACTGGCTTCGCCCCACTTGATCGCCAGGCTGAGCAGCAGCTCCAGGCCTGTAGCGCCCGGCTCGGCCTCGGCAAAGGGCAGGTTTTTAGCGTCGGCTTCTACCGGGTTGTGGTCGCTTACCAGCACATCGATGGTGCCGTCAGCCAAGGCGGCGCGCAGCGCGTCGCGGTCGCGTTGCTGGCGCAGTGGCGGGCTCAGGCGGGCGCGGCTGTCAAAGTAGCCTATGTCAGCGTCGGTGAGGTGCAGGGAGTTGATGCTCACGTCACAGGTCACGCGCAGGCCGTCCGCTTTGGCGGCGCGCACCAGCTCTACACCGGCTGCGCTGCTGATGCGGCACAGGTGCACTCTGGGCCCAGCCTGGCCGCCTAAGGCGCGCATCAGCTCAAAAATGGTGTGCAGCGCAATCGTCTCTGCCGCTACTGGCACACCCGCCAAACCTAGCCGCGTGGCCAGCGCGCCGCTGGCGGCTACGCCTTTGCCTAAATGCAGCTCTTGCGGGCGCAGCCACACAGTGTAGCCAAAGGTGGCGGCGTATTGCAGCGCGCGTTGCAGCACCTGGGTGTTGGCCAGCGGCACCTCGGCCTGGCCAAAGCCAATGCAACCGGCCTCGGTCAGCTCGGCCATCTCAGTGAGCGTTTCGCCTTGCAGGTTGCGCGTGAGCGCGCCCAGCGGGAAGACGCGGGAGCGGTGCAGCTTTTCGGCGCGAAATTTCAGCATCTCTACCAAGCCCGGCTCGTCCAGCACGGGGTCGGTATCGGGCGGGCACACCAGGGACGTGATGCCGCCTGCCACCGCTGCGCCCAGCTCGCTCTCCAGCATGCCCTCATGCTCGTAGCCCGGCTCGCGCAGGCGGGCGCACAGGTCAATCAAACCGGGGGCGACGATGCAGCCCGTAGCGTCTATCGTTTTGCTGGGGGCAAAGTCTGGTGCCATGTTTTTGATGGCGAGAATGCGCCCTGCGGCGATGGCGATGTCGGCTATCTCGTCGAAACCCGTGGCGGGGTTGATCACGCGGCCACCTTGGATCAGTATTTTCATTTTTTATCCCTCACGCCTCATTGCCAGCCACGATACCCATCACCGCCATGCGCACGGCGATGCCAAAGGTCACTTGCGGCAAGATCACGCTTTGTTTGCCGTCTACCACGGCGGAGTCAATCTCTACGCCCCGGTTGATCGGGCCGGGGTGCATGACGATAGCGTCCGGCTTGGCCAGCAAGAGCTTCTCTGGCGTGAGGCCAAAGCTTTTGAAATACTCTTGGCTGGACGGCAGCAGCGCACCGCTCATGCGCTCATTTTGCAGGCGCAGCATGATGATCACGTCGGCACCTTTGATGCCTTCTTCCAGGGTGTGGCACACCCGCACACCCATCTGGCTCAGGTCGCTGGGCACCAGGGTTTTAGGGCCTACGGCGCGCACTTCGGCGCAGCCTAGCGTGGTAAGGGCGTGGATGTCCGAGCGGGCTACGCGCGAGTGCAGCACGTCGCCCACGATGGCTACCGTCAGGTTAGAAAAATCGCCCTTGTAGTGGCGAATGGTGTACATGTCCAAAAGACCCTGCGTCGGGTGGGCGTGGCGGCCGTCACCGGCGTTGACCACATGCACATGCGGCGCCACATGCTGGGCGATAAGGTAGGGCGCACCGGATTCGCCGTGGCGCACCACAAAAATGTCGGCGGCCATGGCGCTGAGGTTGGCAATCGTGTCCAGCAGCGACTCGCCTTTGCTGGCCGATGAGCGGGCAATGTCCAGGTTGATCACGTCGGCACTCAGGCGCTTGGCGGCAATCTCAAAGGTGGTACGGGTGCGGGTGGAGTTTTCAAAAAACAGGTTAAACACCGACTTGCCGCGCAAGAGCGGTACTTTCTTGACCTCACGGTCGTTCACTGACACAAAGTTGGCTGCGGTGTCCAGTATGTGGGTGAGGATGGCTTTGGACAGTCCTTCGGTGGACAGCAGATGGATCAGCTCACCGTTTTTGTTGAGCTGGGGGTTGCGTTTGTAGAGCATTGTGGGTTTGCCTCTTATGGTTTTTCAGCGCTTTGAACTTGAAAACTGAGCTTGCCGTCCTCGCTGCGCGCCAGGTCTAGCAGTTGCCCGGCGGGCAGCGTGATGCGCGCGGCGGCAAAGCTGGCCTCGATAGGCAGTTGCCTGCCGCCACGGTCTACCAGCACGGCCAGTTGCACTCTGGCGGGGCGGCCATAGTCAAACAGCTCATTGACCACGGCGCGGATGGTGCGGCCGGTGTAGAGCACGTCGTCCAGCAAAATGATATCGGCACCATTCACGTCAAAGGGAATTTGCGTTTGCGCGCTGCTAGACAAGCCGCGCTGGGCAAAGTCGTCGCGGTGCATGGCCGAGGAGATCACGCCCGGCTTGCCAGCCAGGCCCAGGTCTTTGTGCAAGGCCTCAGCCAGCCACGCGCCGCCGGAGGTGATGCCGACCAAATGCGTACCGCTGCTGCGCATGCTGCGCACGCCTTTAAGCAGCTCGGCATACAGCGCCTGGGCATCTAAAAACAATTGGCTCATGGAATGTCCCTCAGAAATTGCTCCAAAATGATACGCGCAGATTCTGCGTCCAAGTCTTTCGCACCATGCGACGCTGCCTCCACGCTACTGTAGCGCTCGTCCACCTCATACACGGGCAAGCTAAAGCGCCCGGCCAGTTGGCGGGCAAAACGCTGGGCGCGCTCGGTCATCTCATGCGGATTGCCGTCCGGGTGGCGCGGCACGCCCACCACCAGCGCTTGGGGCTGCCATTCTTTGATCAGCGCGGCAATGGGTGCAAAGCGTGCGTCGCCCTCGGCTTTGACGGTTTTAATCGCTTGGGCTGAGCGCGTGAGGCGGTTGCCTACGGCCACCCCTGTGCGTTGGGTGCCAAAGTCAAAAGCTAAAAAGGACTGCTGCGCGACCGGAACTGCGAGAGGAACAGGAATGCGGGCGGATGATGGAGAAGAGTGTGCAGCGGCCATAGCAACAGCCCCGCTCATGCCCGCCCCGCCGTCGGGGAGATCATCCATTCTTGCAGGCCCAGCAAGCTGAGGGCCTTGGCGTAGCGCTGCTCCACCGGTGTGTCAAAAATTACCGAAGAGTCAGCCTCTACCGTGAGCCAGGTGTTCTCTGCTAGTTCGCTCTCTAGCTGCCCTTCGCCCCAAGACGAGTAACCCAGCGAGATCAGCACTTTGCGCGGCCCTGCGCCGCTGGACAAGGCCTCCAGCACGTCTTTGGAAGTGGTCATCTCCAGCCCGCCAGGAATCATCATCGACGAGGCGTAAAACGAGGCTTTGGGATCGTGCTCTACATGCGTTACAGGCGCAGCGCCGTCATGGGGCGTCAAGGGCACGGCTTTCATGTCCACAAAGGTCACGCTGTGCGCGGTTTGCTGCTCATGCAGCACAAAACCGCGCTCGGTATGCACGGGCCCCCCCTCGTACACGGGCAGCTCAATTAAATCTTCGCGGCGCAGCGGCAGGTCTACTTTGGCAAACAGGGTGGGAAGTTTAAGGTCGCTAGGCTTGTTAATCACCAGCCCCAAAGCTCCGCGCTCAGTGTGCTCACAAAGGTAAATGACCGATTTGGCGAACGTAGCGTCCACCAAGGAGGGCATCGCGATTAAAAAATGATGGGTGAGGTTGATAGGATGCGGCTCTGTGGACATGAAGCCAATTTTACGCGCTCATTGCCCGGTGACTGGACACAAAGCCCCGATAGGGCGCAGAAAACAGGGCGATTATTTGCCCTTAGGCTGCACGTAACACGATCCGTGCTGTTTACGAAACTCTCGCGGCTCGACTGGCGCGCCTACAGCCCAGAGACCGCGTTTGGCTGTGCGTGCGCTGCGCTCTTCCATGGCATAGGGGCCGGGGTCGCGCCGGTAGTGGTAGCTCCAGGCGTGGCCTTGGGCCACCATCCAGGCCCCCAGGTCTTCGCCGTCCATCCGCACGCGTGCCAGCATGCGGCCATAGTCGTCGCGGGCGCGGGTGTTGAGCACCACATCTTTGCGCACCGCTTTGGCTTTGAGCGCTTGGGTCGCCTGCGCGCCCCAGTCTTGGCAAGACTCGGGTGCATCCATGCCCTGAAAACGCACCTTCACCGGCTCGCCACCCTCGCTCAGCCGCACCCACAGCGTGTCGCCGTCAGTGACATGGGTAACTACGCCCGTCAGAAGCTTGGCTGTGGCGGCGGTACTGATGAGCAGGCCGCACAGGACGACGGTAGTGAGGGTTTTGAAGGTGGGCACTGGGCTTGTCACTGTGGGGTTGGTTACTTTGCTGGCAGTGGGTCATCTTAACTGGCAAATTTTGCCACTGCCTTTGACCGGCGTTCGCTCAGGTTGCCGCCCTGGGCGAGCGCTGCCTTTTGCGCAGAGTGCGGTGCTAGAAGTAGATCCACCAGTATGTCTCCCCAACCTACGTGACTTCCCCGCCACACAGCCCCCACAAACGTAAGATAATGGCTTTCCCCCTTCCACCCCCACGAGCGAGACCCCATGAGCTACAACAATACCCAACTTCTGATCGACAACCAATGGCGCGATGCACAAGGCAGCAAAACCCTGGCTGTGGTCAATCCCGCTACCGGTAGCGAAATCGGCCGCGTAGCGCATGCGTCGATTGCGGATCTGGACACCGCTCTTATCGCCGCGCAAAAAGGCTTCATCACCTGGCGCGCCATGCCCGCCATCGAGCGCAGCAAAATCATGCGCCAAGCCGCTGTGCTGATGCGCGAGCGCGCCGACAAGATCGCCATGCTGATGACGCTGGAGCAAGGCAAGCCGCTGGGCGAGGCCAAAGTGGAATGCATGGCCGCTGCCGACATCATCGAATACTTTGCCGAAGAAGGCCGCCGCATCGCGGGCCGTATCGTTGCACCGCGCGCCGCTAACGTGCAGCAGCAAGTGCTGAAAGAGCCTGTGGGCGTAGTGGCCGCATTTACCCCATGGAACTTCCCTATCAACCAGGTGGTGCGCAAAATGTCGGCCGCGCTGGCCACGGGCTGCTCCATCATCGTCAAAGCGCCGGAAGAAACCCCCGCCTCGCCCGCCGAGCTGGTGCGCGCCTTTATCGACGCAGGTGTGCCTGCCGGTGTGGTAGGCCTGGTGTATGGCAACCCTGCCGAAATTTCCTCCTACCTGATTGCCCACCCTATCATCCGCAAAATCACTTTCACCGGCTCCACCGCCGTGGGCAAGCAACTGGCCGCCATGGCGGGCCAGTACATGAAGCGCGCCACCATGGAGCTGGGTGGCCACGCCCCCGTCATCGTCTGTGAAGATGCCGACGTGGCGCTGGCTGTCAAGGCCTCTGCCGGAGCCAAGTTTCGCAACGCGGGCCAGGTGTGTATTGCGCCCACGCGCTTTTTGGTGCATAACAGCGTCAAGGCCGAGTTCACCAAGGCCATGCTCGAATTCACACAAAAAATCAAGGTCGGCGATGGCTCTACGACAGGTACCACCATGGGCCCGCTGGCTAACGCCCGCCGCCTGGACGCGATGAAGCAGATCACCGAGAAAACCTTGGCCTCAGGTGCCAAGATGGAAACGGGCGGCGAACGCATTGGCACCAGTGGCAACTTCTTTGCGCCCACCGTATTTACCGATGTGCCTTTGACGGCCGATCTGTTCAACAACGAGCCCTTCGGCCCGATGGTGGGTATTCGCGGCTTTGACACCCTGCAAGAAGCCATCGAAGAGTCCAACCGCCTGCCCTACGGCTTGTCCAGCTACGCCTTCACCAAGAGCCTGAAAAACGCCCATGCCATCAGCCACGGCATCGAAGCCGGCATGGTCTGGATCAACCAGCCCGCCGCGCCCGTGCCAGAAATGCCGTTCGGCGGCGTGAAGGATTCGGGCTATGGGTCTGAGGGCGGCATGGAGGCGCTAGAGGCCTACCTGAACACCAAAACGGTGTCTACCATGATGATCTAAAGCCGGCTGCGCTCTGACAAAAAAGCCGACCCATGGGTCGGCTTTTTTTTGATCTCGCTAAATGCTTATGCCAGCGTGATGGTGACGTCAATATTGCCACGTGTGGCGTTGGAGTAGGGGCACACCTGGTGCGCAGTGGTGACGAGGTCTTGGGCTACGGCGCGGTCCAGGCCAGGCAGGCTTACTTTCAGGCGGGCGGCAATGCCAAAGCCTTGGGGGATGGGGCCAATATCTACCTCGGCATCGATAAAGGCGTCCGCAGGTACCGCCACTTTTTTCATGCCTGCCACGTGCTTGAGCGCGCCCATAAAGCAGGCGCTGTAGCCTGCGGCAAATAGCTGCTCGGGGTTGGTAGCAGTCCCTGCGCCGCCCATGGCTTTGGGTGGGCTGAGCTTCACATCCAGCAAGCCGTCGTCGCTGGCAGCATGGCCGTCGCGGCCACCGGTAGTGTGCGCGCGGGCGGTGTAGATAACTTTGTCAAGAGATGTCGTCATGGGAATAGCCTTTCGGTAGGGTGCAAGGGAGGGGGAAGCTTAACTGATAGCCTGAGACTTCAGAACATTGGGTGTACACACAGTGGGACGGTTTAGGCCTTGGCGATGTGTCCGAGCCAGTGTAACGCTACCATAGTTTGCAATCCACCAAAGCACTCACTCTCTAAAACGTCGCACTTCACCTAAACAGGCCGGTGAGGTAAGCAAGGTAGCGGCACTTAATGGATGTTTTGTAGGCAACCGCATCACTGTGTGCAAAAAACCTGTCCCGCTCACCTTCCGCTGACCGTTAGGAGCAAAATAGGTACTATTTATTTCATAGCTGCTCCCGCGATATTCTATTGGTCTGCAGAGCGATAAGCATCTTAAAATCGGCTCTGAAATGGGTAAATTCGCGGTTTTCAGCCGATGGTCGAACGCTCTGTGCCTCTGAAATGCTTCAAAACGGCGATTTTTGCCGGTTTTTAAAGTGGGCCATCAAGAAGTGATGATCCAACCTTCTAATGCGTCTACCTTCTTGGGCAAACCGTAGCGGGGCTTACCGGCATCATGCTGCGCCTTGGCCCAGGCGCCTTGTAGCATGCACAGCACGGCGTCCAGGCTGTCGCCGCTGGCGTCGTCTACCAAGGTGTCGCGTTGCGCGTGGCTGAGTTTGATACGCAGCTTCAAGCGGGTTTGGCCCATTTCTAGCGCGGTGAGCAGGTCTTTGCGGGCGATCAGACGGTCGGGCGTTTGTTTGGTTTTGTCGTCGGATTTGTAGCTGCGCTTGCCTAGAACTTCGCGGGCTAGCAGGCCGGGGTAGGCTTCCAGGGCTACGCGGCGGGGTTGGCCTGCGGTGTCTTTGTCTGCCGTAGCACCCGCGTGCAGCATAGGCAAGTGCACGCCCGCCTCCATCAAGCGCGGCACGCCTGCATGCAGCATGTAGGCTACCGGCGGGTTGACCCATTTCATGCTGGGGCTGCTGCCCGCTGGCACATCGGTGGCGCGGTGGGCAAACTTACCGCCTGCCGGGCGGGCATCGCAAAAGGCTTTGAAGGTGGTGCGAATCTCCTCGCGGGACAAAGCGGCGCAGTGGCGCATGCAGTCTGCCCAATCCGTAGGCCATTGCAAATGCTCTACCAGCTCGCGCGGCAGGCCAAAGGGCAAGTCAAAGCCACCGATCCAGTCGCTGTGCGTTGTGAGCCAGGCGCTGAAGCCGTCGAGCGTGTCTACGCGCTCCAGGCCCGCTAGCAGCACACGCCCATTGGTGCTGGAGCCGAGCGCAAAAACGATGGGTTTTCGCTTGCTGGGGCTGCTGGAAAAATCACATCCGATCACTTGCATATCAATTCAAAACCGCTTTTCACGTGGTTGCATCCATTTTGGTTTTCTCTTCATCTTCTTGTGCGTCCTCTGCGTAACCTTTGCGTCCTCCGCGTCCGGAAGTTCGGTCCTTTTCTCCACCTTCAAAAAAATCACCCCAGCGCCAAGGCAATCACCCCCACGGCAATCGCCGCCGCGCCAATGATGCGCAGTACGCGGTCGCCCTCATCCAGCAAGTGCCCACCGATCAGGGCTATCGGGCCCCACTCTTTGGCGCCCCGAGTGGGCATGATGTCCCCGCCTAGCCAAATGCACAGCGGTGTCCGCACCACCAACATGATGGCAGCGCTGAAAAAAGTAAAGCGTGCATCGCCGTGGGCTTTTTTGGCGGCGATGTTCCAGCCGGCGTGGATGAGTGCGCCCAGGAGGACTAGGAGGATGGTGGTGAGGGGCATGCGGCGCTTATGT
>JAYVDN010000131.1:0-3210 GCA_043749385.1 Polaromonas sp. | reverse complement strand
GTCTCGAAACTCGATGAACTCCGGCCACTGTTCCAGAAACTTACTATCGATTCTGGAAGGGTTCGATGCCAAGGTTTGCAGTCCCCGTTCAGTAATTTTAAAAACTGCTCTTCGAGGGGCCTCGATAAGTGCCGCCTTCTTCAAATAAGTTCTTGCCCAGCCAATCCGATTCTTGAAGATACCCTGTTGTCCACTCGGCAGTAGCTCAGCCCTTTCGGTTGGCGTCAATTTGAACTGCTCAGCCAGGGCCTCTTCTGCGTCCCGAAGCGAGTGCTCTTTCTTGTCACTCAAGTGGCGGAGAAACGGAAGCATGCAGGTTTGATAGTCAGGGATTGCCATGGAGAGTGGATTTACGAAAAGCGCAGTTTTGATGTATGCACTATAGCTTACGTTTGTCGCGGCTAGGCGCGCTTTTTCACTCGTGGACATAGGTGCGATGGCAATGTCCGCTGTCGAGTCAGCATATGGCGAAGTTTTCTTTGAATCCAGTCGATTGGCCTCACACCAACTTTAGATCGAGATGTTGATAGATACGTTTACTACATAATTTATAGCTGCTCCCGCGATATTCTATTGACCTGCAGCCCGATAGACATCTAAAAAGCGGCTGCAAAACTGGCAAGTTCGCGGTTTTCAATCGATTTTCATGCTCCAGAACCTTCCCAAACGCTTCAAAACGGCGATTTTTATTGATTTTTACGATATCTATCAGGCTGTAGCCCAATAGAATATCGCGGGAGAAGCTACGTAATACATAGCGTGTACTTTCTCGTCAAGGGTTGATTGCACCAACGCTAGCGAGTCTCTGCAACGCCAAGCAGTTCCCGCATCTCCGCATCACTAAACCCCGCCGCACGCCGTGCCACCTCGTTAAACGGTGGCCGCAGTTGCGGTGCATCGTACTGCTGCATCAGCCGCTTGAAATACGCCACCGGCTCTATGCAATCGCGATCACACAGCCAGCGGTACCAGTGGTTGCCTATGGCCACGTGGCCCACCTCGTCGCGCAGAATGATGTCCAGAATGTCTACTACCTTCAGGGCATTGGCGCTGCCCACTTTGCGCAGCTTGGCTTGCATGGGCGGGGTGGCGTCCAGGCCGCGGGCCTCTAGGGTGCGGGGCACCAAGGCCATGCGGGCGGTGATGTGGTGTTTGGTTTTTTCGGTCATGTCCCACAGGCCGGTGTGGGCGGGGTAGTGGCCGTAGTCGCAGCCCATGCTTTGCAGCTGCGCCCAGAGCAAAGAGAAATGCTGCGCCTCTTCGGCCGCTACGCGCACCCAGTCCAGGTAGTACTGGCGGGGCATGCCTGCAAAGCGCCAAGCGGCGTCCAGGGCTAAATTGATGGCGTTAAATTCGATATGGCAGACCGCGTGCACCAAGGCGGCCAAGCCGTCGGGCGTGTAGGGGGAGCGTTTGGGCACGTTCAAATGCGCCATGAGGACGGGTTTGTCGGGGCGGCCGGGGATATTGGCGGGCTCTGGCAATGTACCGATTGCTATGCTTAAGATAGCTGCTTGCGCATGTAATTGATGCGCCAGTGCCACTTTTTGTTGTGGATTTGACGCTTGCAGGGCCGCCAAGGCCAAACTGCGCAGCTCGGCGACTTGCGCAGCGAGTGGTGGGTTGTTATAATGAATGTTATAACTTTTGGAGTTGGTCATGCATGCACTCAAAATCACCCAAATCGGCAATTCGCTGGGCGTTATTTTGCCTAAAGAAGTCTTGGCGCGGCTGAAAGTGACCAAAGGCGATCAAATATTTATGACGGACGCGCCGGACGGGATGCGGGTAACGCCGTACAGCACCAACACCGAAACCCAGCTCAACGCGGGCAGGCAGTTTATGCACGACTACCGCGAGACTTTTCGTGAGCTGGCTAAATGAATGAGCCACAGTATTGGCATTGGGTAGACCGTGACGTGCTGCTCACGCTGCACGACGAGAGCTTGGCCGAGCACGGTGGTGGCAGCGGGATTCGCGACGAAGGACTGCTGGATTCTGCGCTAGCGCGGCCGCTCAACACCGCTGCTTACGGCCAGCCTGATGCTGCCGAATTGGCAGCCTCCTACGGGTATGGTTTGGCTAAAAACCATGCCTTTGTGGACGGGAATAAACGTGCAGCCTTCCTGGCAGTGGGTTTGTTTTTGTACATGAACGGTTATCGACTTACCGCCAGCCAGGCCGACGCTACCCGCGCGGTGCTGGCCTTGGCAGCCAGCGATATTGATGAAGCGCAGTTTGCGCAGTGGGTGCGCAGCAACATGCGCCCAATGTAATTGAACAGGATAAACTGACCATGGCACTTTATGAATTAGACGGCATTCAACCCACCCTGGGCCAAAGCGCCTGGGTGGCCGACAGCGCCACGGTGATCGGCAATGTGGTGCTCGAAGATGGTGCCAACGTATGGTTTGGCGCGATCCTGCGCGGCGACAACGAGGTGATGCGGATTGGCAAAAACTCCAATGTGCAAGACGGCTGCGTACTGCACTCGGACGCTGGGGTGCCTTTGAGCTTGGGCGAAGGGGTGTCGGTGGGTCACCAGGTGATGCTGCATGGCTGCACCATTGGTGACGGCTCCTTGATCGGCATCCAAGCCGTGGTGCTGAACCACGCCAAAATTGGCAAAAACTGCATTGTGGGTGCGGGCAGTGTGGTAACAGAAGGCAAAGAGTTCCCAGACAACTCGCTGATCATCGGCGCGCCTGCTAAAGTGGTGCGCACCCTGGACGAGGCGCAGATAAAGAAAATCAACGCCATTGCGCAGCACTACGTAGACAACGCCAAGCGCTACGCCAAAGGCTTGAAAAAGATTGCTTGAAGAAGATTGCTGAACGTAGATTGTGATGAGTCCCCTACCCCATGTCTGAACTGCATAAATTTATCTTCGATGGCCTGCCAGTGCGCGGCATGATCGTGCGGCTGACCAGCACCTGGCAAGAAGTGCTCAAGCGCCGCGCTGCCAACACCACTACTGGCCCCTACCCTCCCCGCGTGAGCGAGATGCTGGGCGAGATGCTGGCCGCTGGCGCGCTGATGCAAAGCAACATCAAATTCAACGGCGCGCTGGTGTTGCAAATCATGGGCGACGGGCCTGTCAAAATGGCCGTTGCCGAGGTGCAGTCTGACCTGAGCATGCGGGCTACCGCCACGGTGCAAGGCGAGGTGGCGCTGGACGCCAAGCTCAGCGAGATGGTGAATGTGCTGAAC
>JAYVDN010000130.1:0-4347 GCA_043749385.1 Polaromonas sp. | reverse complement strand
GCTGCAGGCCAATAGAATATCGCGAGAGCGGCTACTGAATATGTAGCGACTTTGTCCACACCTTGCGCAAACCTGGGAGACCCGTAACCCCCAAGCTATGCCGCTCCAGATCCTGGCCTGCACATCCCTAAGCCCGTGCGGGTTGTCACACCGCTGTCATCTACTGTGCCGAGACTGCTGCCTAGCTGCCGTGAATGGCGTACCGCAGTGGACTCAACCGCTTGAACACGACACAAGAAGGAGATTAGGGCTATGAAAACTTCCGTATTTTTGACCCGCTGCCTGTGTGCCAGCCTGCTGGCCGCTACCGCGCTGATTGCCACTGCCGCCCACGCGCAGCTCACGGTGTACGTGGTGCGCCATGGGCAGACTGACTGGAACCGGGAGGGCCGCATTCAGGGCGGCACAGACAACCCGCTGAACGCGACAGGGCTGGAGCAGGCCGCCGCACTGGCGCGCACGCTGGCGGATGTGAAGCTGGACAGCATTTACGCCAGCTCGCTGCAGCGGGCCAAGCAAACAGCGGCGGCGCTCGAGGGGCGTGCGCCGATAGTGGCGATGGACGAATTGCGGGAGCGCAACTTTGGCAAGTTTGAGGGCGCGAACGACAAAGACAGCGCCATCGTGGTCGACTGGAACAAGCGCCGCTTTACCTGGGCAGACGATATGGAAGGCGGCGAAACGCTGGAGAGCCAGTCGCGCCGGGCCGAGGCAGCGTTGCGCAAGATTCGCGATAACCACAAGGCGGGCGGCACGGTGGCCATCGTAGGCCATGGCGGCATCAACCCGTTGCTGGTGTCGCAGTTGCTGGGTGTGCCGCCCCAAGAGGGAGCCAGTGCCATTAACCAAGGCAATGACGAGGTGTACCGCATCGACATCTCTAAAGCCGGGGCGGCATCGATCTGGAAGCTGGTACCGCGTAGCAAGCTGGGCGAGCTGTGAGCTAGCGCGCCTTCAGCATCGCACTGCGGCATCTTATAGCGGCATCTCACTAATCATCCCGCAAAGTCATCTCCAAAAAAAACCAAACGCCATGAAAACTATTAGCTATTTTTTTGCTGTCACATCCTTGCTGGCCTGCGCCGCAGCCCATGCGCAAACCAGCCTGCCTGCCACACTGGAGGGCCATGCGCTGCTGCCCGCGGCCACCTTTACCAAACCGCCGGCGGATGCGCCTGCCAACCTCTCGGTGTCGGGCCGCTTTTTGCACCCCGATGGCCGCCGGCGCGACCAGATCGGCTCGGTGCCGGGCATCGCGTTTTTGTCCGACCCCAAGGCACCACGCCCTACCGGCATGAATGGCCCGTTTGAGGGCCAGCCCGTTCAGGGCTTCTCGGGCGTGAAGTGGCAAAAAGACGGCAGCGCCTGGGTGCTGTCAGACAACGGCTACGGCAGCAAGGCCAACTCGCCCGACGCTATGCTGATGCTGCACCAGCTGCGGCCCGACTGGAAAAGCGGCGAAGTCGCCATCGAGCGCACCATTTTTCTGCACGACCCCGACGGCATCGTGCCCTTTAACGTCGTGAACTCGGCCACCACCAAGCGCTACCTCACTGGGGCTGATTTTGATATTGAATCTATCCAGCTGATAGGCGATGCGTTTTGGCTGGGCGACGAGTTTGGCCCCTACCTGCTGCGCACCGACCGCAATGGCAAAGTGACCGGCGTCTTCCAAACCCAGCTGGACGGCAAGCCGCTGCGTTCGCCCGACCACTTTAACGTCAGCACGCCTGCGGTGCCGGGCGCGTTCAACACCACGGTGCGCCGATCGCGCGGCTTTGAGGGCATGGCTGCCTCGCCTGATGGGCGGTTTTTATACCCTATGCTGGAGGGCCCGCTGTGGGATGCAGAAGCCAAAGCCTGGGAGAGCGCAGGCGGCAAAGAGACCGTGCGCATTTTGGAGTTTGACGTGCAAAAAGCCGCCTACACCGAGCGCAGCATGCGCTACGCGCTGGAGCAGGCAGGCAACAACATTGGCGACTTCAACATGATCGACAAAGACACCGCTCTGGTGATAGAGCGCGACAACGGTGAGGGCGACGCCCAGCGCGCCTGTAATGGCCCCGCCAGGCCCGACTGCTTTAACGTGCCGGCCCGCTTTAAACGCGTCTACAAAATTGACCTGTCCAACCCGGACGCGCAGGGCTTTGTGCGCAAGGTGGCCTATATTGATTTGCTGGATATTGCTGACCCGAAAGCCCTGGCCCGCGTAGGCGGTGGCAACGGCAAATTCAGCTTTCCGCATTGGTGCATTGAAGGGGTGGATGTGGTGGATGCAGACCATATCGTGGTGCTCAACGACAATAACCTCACTGTCTCTGCCGGGCGCGAGTTTGGCCAAAACGAGGCCAATGAAATCATCCTGCTGCGGGTGCCCGAACTGTTGCGCGCCAAGTAACAGAGTGCATAGTCACCGAAAAATTTAGGGTTTTTCCTATCGTGTGATGAGCGCGCTAGCAGAATGATCTACTTCCGCTAGCGGGCCCATTCCGGCGCGCTGCGCACCTGCAAGGAGCGCTCTGATGACCGATCTTTCCACCCACCCCACACAGATCGCCAGCGCCTGGCTGGCCGACTTCACCACTGTGCTGGAACGCCAAGAGGTCGATGCCGCTGTAGCGCTGTTTGCGCCCGATAGCTACTGGCGCGACTTGGTGGCCTTTACCTGGAACATTTGCACGCAAGAAAGCCCGGAGGCGATACGCACCATGCTCAAGGCACGGCTTGCCGATGTGAAGCCGAGTAAATTTGAAATTGAAGGCGAGGCTACTGAGGCGGGCGGCGTGGTGGATGCCTGGTTTACCTTTGAGACCGCAGTAGCACGCGGGCGCGGCCATCTGCGGCTGCAAAACGGCAAAGCCTGGACGCTGCTGACGACGATGACCGAGCTGAAGGGTTTTGAAGAACCTACCGGCACGCAGCGCGAGAAGGGCGCAGAACACGGCGCGCAACGCGGCCGCAAGAGCTGGCTGGAAAAGCGCCAGCATGAAGACGCCACCCTGGGCCTGCAAGACGACACGCAGCCCTATGTGCTGATAGTGGGCGGCGGGCAGGGCGGCATTGCATTAGGTGCGCGGCTGCGCAGGCTGGGAGTGCCCACCATCATCGTGGAGAAGAACGAACGCGCGGGCGACAGCTGGCGCAAGCGCTACAAAAGCCTGTGCCTGCACGACCCCGTGTGGTACGACCACCTGCCATATTTGCCCTTCCCCGACCACTGGCCCGTGTTTGCGCCCAAAGACAAAATTGGCGACTGGCTGGAGATGTACACCAAGGTGATGGAGCTGAACTATTGGGGCGGCACCACGGCCAAGAAGGCCACGTTCAACGAGGCCAAGCAAGAGTGGGAAGTGGTGGTCAACCGAGGCGGCAAAGACATCACCCTGCGGCCCAAGCAGCTGGTGCTGGCCCTCGGCGTATCCGGCTACCCCGTGTCGCCCAGCATCCCGGGGGCTGACACCTTTACCGGCGAGCAGCACCACTCCAGCAAGCACCCCGGCCCCGAGGCCTACAAAGGTAAAAAATGCGTGGTGCTTGGGTCCAACAATTCGGCGCACGACATTTGCGCCGCGCTTTGGGAGGGCGGTGCCGATGTGACCATGGTGCAGCGCAGTTCTACCCAAATCGCACCGTCCGACTCACTCATGGAGTTGGCGCTGGGCGGCTTGTATTCCGAGAGCGCGGTGAAAGCTGGCGTAACCACCGACAAAGCCGATTTGATCTTTGCCTCCATCCCCTACAAAATCATGGCCCCCATGCAGGTGCCCGTGTACGACGAGATGAAAAAGCGCGATGCCGATTTGTATTCGCGTTTGGAAAAAGCGGGCTTCATGCTTGACTTTGGCGTAGACGGCTCGGGCCTGTTCATGAAGTACCTGCGACGCGGCTCGGGCTACTACATCGACGTGGGCGCGTCTGAGCTGGTGGCCAACGGCAGCGTCAAGCTCAAGAGCGGCGTGACTATCGAGCGCATCAACCCCAAGTCCGTTACCCTCACCGACGGCACCGAGCTGCCCACTGATTTGATTGTGTATGCCACCGGCTACGGCTCGATGAACGGCTGGTTGGCCGACCTCATGTCGCCCGAGATAGCCGACAAAGTAGGCAAGGTCTGGGGCCTGGGCTCAGATACCCCCAAAGACCCCGGCCCCTGGGAGGGCGAGCTGCGCAATATGTGGAAGCCCACCCAGGTGCCCCAGCTTTGGATACACGGTGGCAACCTGCACCAGTCGCGTCACTATTCGCAGTTTTTGTCACTGCAACTGAAGGCGCGGATGGAGGGGCTGAAGACACCGGTGTATGGGCTGGCTGCGACGCACCATGCGCGGTGATTTGCTATATTGTTAA
>JAYVDN010000129.1:0-9940 GCA_043749385.1 Polaromonas sp. | reverse complement strand
GGGGGTGGAGGCGGTGGAGGTTTGACTTCCTCAAGCTTGGGCAGCTCCAGCATCCGTGTCAGTAGCGCGGGTACTTTGTCTGCCAGGTCTCCCCTTAGTTTGAGGGTTTGCAGCGCCCACAGCGCCGCGCCGTGCAGCGCCAGCGCGCCCAGGGTGACTACGGTGAATCGTTGCCAAAATTGCATAGGCGTTAGTGTAGGGGCATCTACGCACTGTTTTTGCCTGTATGGCGATGTTGCCATTGGGACATTGCGCATACCCGGTTGTTTGTAAAATTGAGTCTACAGTTTTTGCACCGAACACCAGGACCATTTGATGACCCTATCTTCCCCTCTTCGTATCGCCGTGGTTTGCGCCTCCTGGCACAGCGATATCGTTCACCAAGCGCGCGACGCTATGCTGGCCGAGTTTGCGCGCCAGCACGTGCCTGCCGAGCAAGTGGCTTTGTTTAACGTACCCGGCGCGTTTGAAATCCCCCTGATGGCTAAAAAGCTGGCGCACACCGGCCGCTACGACGCCATCGTGGCCTGCGCTTTGGTGGTCAATGGTGGCATTTACCGGCATGAGTTTGTGACCAGTGCGGTGATAGATGGCCTGATGCGGGTGCAGCTAGACACGGACGTGCCTGTATTTAGCGCGGTGCTCACCCCACGCGACTTTCATGACCACGCGGAGCATCAGCAGTTTTTCAGCGCGCATTTTGTGAAAAAAGGCACCGAAGTAGCCCGCGCCTGCCTGGACACGCTGGCCAGCTTGCAAGCGGTGCAAACACTGGTTGCACACTAGATTTTTTAAGTCTTTTAGGCCGCTAGGCCAATAGAATATCGCGGGAGCAGCTACTGAATAAATAGCGTCTCTGATAAATAGCGTATCTGGGGTCAATACTCCAGCCGCTCGGGCCGAATCTCCTGCAATATTGTGGTGGCAATCTCTTCAATCGACTTGGTAGTGGTGCTCAGCCAGCGTATGCCTGCGCGGCGCATCATGGCCTCGGCTTCGGCTACTTCCATGCGGCAGTTGCTTAGGCTAGCGTATTTGGAGTTGGGCCTGCGCTCGTTGCGTATCTCGCTCAGGCGCTCGGGCAAGATGCTCAGGCCAAATATTTTCTTTTTATGCGCCGTCAGGGCGGGCGGCAGGTGCTGGCGCTCAAAGTCTTCGGGTATCAAGGGGTAATTGCTGGCTTTCAGGCCGTATTGCATGGCCAGGTACAGGCTGGTGGGCGTTTTTCCGCTGCGGCTTACGCCTACCAAAATCACGTCAGACTGCTCCAGGTCTTTGTTGCTTTGCCCATCGTCATGCGCCAGGCTAAAGTTGATCGCCTCGATGCGGTCATGGTAGGCCTTGCTTTTGCTCACGTCGCTAAAGCGGCCAATGCGGTGGTTGCTTTTAATGCCCAGCTCCACTTCGAGTGGGTTCACAAAGGTGCCAAACATGTCCAGCAGCATGCAGCTGTCTTTGCAACCTTCCTGGATAACGTGCAGCACCTCCATGTTGACCAAGGTGGTAAAAACAATGGGCTTGTTGCCCTCTACCTCTGCCGTGTGCTTGATCTGCCGCACAGCCTGGTGGGCCTTGTCTACGGTGTCCATAAAGGGCAGGCGGACGTGGCGCGGCTCGATGGCAAACTGGGCCAAAATGGCGTTGCCAAAGGTCTCGGCGGTGATGCCGGTGCCGTCAGAGACGAAAAATACGGTGCGGTTGGGCATGGTGTGTTTCAGTTATTTGCAAGTCAGTGGTGGCTTGTCGCAGCCTACAATAGACGCATTATCCGAATTTTTATGCACCACGCCCGCTTATTCCAAGAAAACCAAAGCTCGGGCCCTAGCTTGTCAGCAAGCAGCCCAGCGGGGTGCAGCGCATTCGTCCTCACCGCAGCAGCGCCTTGCGCAGCGCGTGACGAATCAGCGCAACCAGTTTTAACTTCAGGAGCTTCCCCATGTCTGCACTCTTCCCTTCGACCGCCCTGGTCGTTCCGTTTGAGAACCTAAGAAACAGCGACGTCGAGTCCGTTGGCGGTAAAAACGCCAGTCTGGGCGAGATGATCTCGCAACTACCCACGGGCGTGAAAGTGCCCACCGGGTTCGCCACCACGGCGCACGCCTTTCGCGCTTTCTTGAAGCATGCGGGGTTGGACGACAAAATCAACGCCAAGCTCAACGCGCTGAACACCGACGACGTGCGCGCGCTGGCCACCGTGGGCGGTGAGATTCGCGCCATGGTCGAAGCCCAGCCCTTTCCGGCTGATTTGGAAAAAGCCATCTGCGAGGCTTTCGTCACTCTCAGCGCAGGCAACCCCGCTGCATCATTCGCCGTGCGTTCATCCGCCACGGCGGAGGATTTGCCCGACGCGTCCTTCGCCGGCCAGCAAGAGAGCTTTTTGAACGTGGTGGGTATTGACACGGTGCTGCACAAGATGAAAGAGGTGTTTGCCTCCCTCTACAACGACCGCGCCATCAGCTACCGCGTGCACAAGGGCTTTGCCCATGCCGACGTGGCCCTGAGCGCAGGCGTGCAGCGTATGGTGCGCTCTGACACCGGCGCAGCGGGCGTGATGTTCACCATGGACACCGAAAGCGGCTTTGACCAAGTGGTGTTTATTACGTCAAGCTACGGCCTGGGCGAGACGGTAGTGCAGGGCGCGGTAAACCCCGACGAGTTTTATGTGCACAAGCCCATGCTCAAGGCCGGCAAGCGTGCGCTGATCCGCCGTAACCTGGGCTCCAAGCTCATTCAGATGGTGTTTGCCTCTGCGGAAGAAAAGGCAAGCAGCGGCAAACTGGTCAAAACCATCGACGTACCCACCGAGCAGCGCAACCGCTTCTCCCTGACCGATGCCGACGTAGAGCAACTCGCCAAATACGCCCTCATCATCGAAGAGCACTACGGCCGCGCGATGGACATCGAGTGGGGCAAAGACGGCACCGACGGCCAAATCTACATTCTGCAAGCCCGCCCTGAGACCGTCAAAAGCCAAGCCAAAGGCAAGGCCGAGATGCGCTACAAGCTGAAAAACCGGGGCACCGTGCTGGCCGAGGGCCGCGCCATTGGGCAAAAGGTAGGCACCGGTACTGTGCGCCTGGTGCACAGCATCAGCCAGATGGACGAAGTGCAAGCAGGCGACATTTTGGTGACCGACATGACCGACCCCAACTGGGAGCCGGTGATGAAGCGCGCCAGCGCCATCGTCACCAACCGGGGCGGCCGCACCTGCCACGCCGCCATCATCGCCCGCGAGCTGGGCATACCCGCCGTAGTGGGCTGCGGCGATGCCACCGAGCAGCTGAAAACCGGCACCCTGGTAACCGTAAGCTGCGCCGAGGGCGACACCGGCTACATCTACGACGGCCTGCTGGAAACCGAAATTACCGAAGTGCAGCGCGGCACCATGCCCGAGATCAAAACCAAGATCACCATGAACATCGGCAACCCGCAACTGGCCTTTGACTTTTGCCAGTTGCCCAACGCAGGCGTAGGCCTGGCGCGGCTGGAGTTCATCATCAACAACAACATCGGCGTGCACCCCAAAGCCATTTTGGACTACCCCAATGTCGATGGTGATTTGAAGAAAGCCGTCGAATCCGTAGCCCGTGGCCACGCATCGCCCCGCGCTTTTTATGTAGACAAAGTGGCCGAAGGCGTGGCCACCATCGCCGCCGCTTTCTGGCCCAAACCCGTCATCGTGCGCCTGTCAGACTTCAAAAGCAATGAATACCGCAAGCTCATCGGCGGCAGCCGCTACGAGCCCGAAGAAGAAAACCCGATGCTCGGCTTTCGCGGCGCGGCCCGCTACATCAGCACCGAGTTTGGCGAAGCCTTTGCCATGGAGTGCGAAGCATTAAAGCGCGTGCGCAACGACATGGGCCTGACCAACGTAGAGATCATGGTGCCCTTTGTGCGCACCCTGGGCCAGGCTAAGGCCGTAGGCGTGATGCTGGACAAATGCGGTCTCGGCCGCGGCACCGGCGCACAAAACGGCAAAGGCGCGCTGCGCCACATCATGATGTGCGAAGTACCCAGCAACGCCATCCTGGCCGCGCAATTTTTAGAGTACTACGACGGCTTCTCCATCGGCTCCAACGACCTCACCCAGCTCACCCTGGGCCTGGACCGCGACTCCGGCCTGGAACTACTAGCCAAAGACTTCGACGAACGCGACCCCGCCGTCAAAGCCATGCTCGAGATGGCCATCAAAGCCTGCCTGGCCCAAGGCAAATACGTAGGCATCTGCGGCCAAGGCCCCAGCGACCACCCGGATTTTGCCAAGTGGCTGGTAGAGCAAGGCATTACGTCTATTTCGCTGAATCCGGATAGCGTGGTGGAGACTTGGAAGCTGCTGGCTGCGTAGCGGCGAGAAATCCCCGGCACGCGGGCCACCGATGTGGGAGGACTGTGAAACGCAAAGGGGTGAGGCTGCCCAAGTCGAACCAGACTGGGATGTGGTGGGGCAACTGGCACCAGACTACGAGGTCGATCAGCGCGTTAACTGGTGAGCGAGTCAAACAGCGACTCAGACGCGCTTTAGGATAACCAGGCATGTGTGCCAGGCTCCGGCAGCTCACGCTTCACTATTTGTTCATTGTGATGGCTGCGACGGTTCAAATTGCCGAGGTCAGTGGCTTTTGAGTGCCCCAAATCCATGCCATACTTGGTCTCATGCGATTGGATTTCCTATTCGTCCCAAAGGCTGGTGCTGGAGGCCTGGGATAGACTGGGATCAGGAGATTTGCACTGATGTTGACAACTTTACGTATAAAAAATTTCAAGGCTTGGCGCGACACGGGCTCAATTCGACTGGCCCCATTGACCGTTATCTTCGGTGCCAACAGTGCTGGAAAAAGCAGCCTTGGGCACTTGCTGCTTGGTCTGAAGCAGACTGCACTGTCCACAGATCGGAAGCGCGCTTTGCACTTGGGCGACACCACTTCCTTGATTGACCTCGGGACCTTTGCTGATTGTCTCAATGGCCATGACTTGTCGAAAACTCTGGACTTTGAGTTGGGGTGGTCGCTGCCAAAATCGATGGATGTGAAAGACCCGCTGGACAACACACAGCGCTTCACCGGTAACCAAATCAACTTGGCAGTGAGGCTGTCGGCTGGAAAGACCGGTCAACCGGAAGTGACTTCGCTGAAGTACGCACTAAGGAATGACGACGGAATAGTTTTGGATGTCGATTTGTCCCGTGGTTTAGACCGCAAATTTTCTTTGCAGTCGGTCAACTACCAGTTCAAGATGGCCGATGGCCGCAAATGGCCGTTGGACGAGCCCGAGAAGTTTTACCGTGTTTCGGATTTGAGCATTGCCCGCTTCAAGAATGCAGGTTTTCTGACGGACTTTGCGTTGGCCACAGAAAATCTTTTGGGCAGCATTGCATACCTTGGACCTTTGAGAAATCATCCTCAACGCACATACCAGTGGTCGGGCGACACCCCAGAGGGGGTTGGACAGACCGGTGACGCGACTGTTGCCGCGATTTTGGCAGCACAACACGAAAACCGCATGCTCAACAGAGGGCCGAAAAAAGCCAAACAAGCTTTCACGCCTTTCATTGCCGGATGGTTGAAAGACTTGGGCGTGATTAACAGTTTTTTGGTCAAGCCGGTTGCTGAGGGCCGAAAAGAGTACGAGGTGCTGGTCAAAACCCACGCAGGCGCGCCGGAAGTCAAGATCACCGATGTGGGCTTTGGGGTGTCCCAAGTGCTGCCCGCTTTGGTACAGGCGTTTTATTGCCGACCGCATTCAACAGTTTGGATGGAACAACCCGAGATTCACCTGCACCCGCAAGTGCAGGCTGAATTGGCAGATGTGTTCATTTCAGCAATTAAGGCCCGTGAGGATGGCAAGGAACGTGATGTGCAGCTCATCATTGAGAGCCATTCCGAGCATCTTTTGAATCGTTTGCAACGGCGCATCGCAGAGGGTGCTTTGGCACCGGAAGATGTGGCCATATATTTCTGCAGGCGATCAGGGTCTTCGACGGAGCTTGAACCCCTGCGCGTGAACATGTTTGGTGAAATTGAAAATTGGCCGGAAAACTTCTTTGGTGACGAAATGGCAGACATTTCCGCACGTACGCTGGCTGCAATGGAGGCCAAGAAGCGGCAACCATCTTCACAGGCGCAGTGATGCGTGCTGTGATTGATACCAATGTGTTGCTGGTGGCCAATGAGCAGCACGCTGACGTGTCCCCGGACTGCATTGCGGCATGTGTTTGCAAACTCAAGGAAATGCAGGCTAATGGCATTACGGTGATTGATGATGCCTACCTGATCTTGGCGGAGTACCAGAAAAAGACCCACATCAAGCCACCCAAGGGCGTGGGTGACGTGTTCTTGAAGTGGCTTTTGCGCAATTTGGCCAACCCGCAGAGGGTTGAGCAAGTTGCAATTACAGACAGTGGTGCAAATTCATTTGCAGAATTTCCCGATGCTGATTTGCAGCCAAAATTTGATGCATCTGATCGCAAATTCGCAGCTGTTGCAAATGCGCATCCCCTCAAGCCTGTGATCCTGCAGGCGGCCGACAGCAAGTGGCTTGACTGGTGGCCAGCGCTTCAGCAAAAAGGCGTTGAGGTGGACTTCTTGTGTCCTGAAGATGCGTGTCGTTTCTATCAAAAGAAGTTTCCCTCAAAGCAGATTCCGGGGCTTCCTGGACGGGGCAAGTGACTGACTTCTTTCGCTTTCCCCATACTCCGCACATCGCTTGGTTGGCTGGGGGTGCGCCGCGTGATGACAAAGTGCTGTCCCCAGCGGAAGCCGCAGAGTTATTGAATGCTGATGTGGTGGTGGAGGAGAAGCTGGACGGAGCCAATTTGGGGTTTTCGATGTCGCCAGACGGCGAGTTGCGTGCTCAAAACCGAGGCCAGTATTTGCTTGCCCCCCATGCTGGCCAGTTTGCTCGATTGCCAGAATGGCTGCTTTTGCATGGCGACAGGCTGCGTCCAGTGCTGGCAGCGCAAGCTTCCGCCGGCTTGATGCTATTTGGCGAGTGGTGTGCGGCCCGCCATTCACTTGGTTACGACCATTTGCCTGACTGGTTTTTGCTGTTTGATGTGTACGACCTCAGCCGGGGCCGCTTTTGGAGCACTCCCCGGCGTAATGCTCTGGCGGTCACACTGGGCTTGGCCACTGTGCCCCGGTTGCTGGAAGGGCGCTGCACCTTGTCGCAACTGAAGGATGCGCTGGACGGCCAGCAAAGTCAGTTTCGTCAGGGCGTGCTGGAAGGTGTCGTAATTCGCCGGGAGTCGGCCGAATGGTGCGAGGCGCGCGCCAAGCTGGTGCGACCGGACTTCACCCAAAACATTGGTGAACATTGGAGTCGTCGACGCATTGAGTGGAACCGACTCGGTCGAAAGCAAAATGAATCGCTGGGAGAGTAGCCATGGAAGCCAAGGGTCACATGGAAGCGCTGGGTCTGGAAGCGCAGGGTCGAAGCGCAGGGTCAGGTCTCTCGTCTTGCATTTACAGGTCTCTCGTCTTGCATTTACAAAATACGTTGCTATAAATACAATAGCTTCTTACGTCCATGCGACATGGACTATAGGCGGTTTTGAAAATTAATAAACCTTGAAACGGAGAAAATCCTTAAGCTGTCGGCGAGCGGGTTTTGAATTGCCGCTTCAGCTTGATCTCCACTGTTTTACTTACGGCGTTAGCGGCTTTGATCAAGGTGTCCAGTTGCACCGACAAATTGGCCGGATCGAGCACGCGGTCTAGCTGTGAGCGGCTGGTGACCATGCGCTGTGCCATGGCGACTTTGCTCAGCTTGCCCGCGTGCATGGCATCGTCTAGTTGTTCGGCCAGCGCACGTTTGAGCGCGCGCGCTTACACCGCTTCATAAATGCCGTCTTCTTTGAGCAGGTCGTGAGTAACGGGGTCAGACTCCATTTAATATCACACCCTGTTTGACGGTGCTAGCAGTAGTACTTGGGAAAATTCATCACCATCAAGGGCTACAAAGCCGCACTAGCTGGGGCCAGAACAGCGTTGGAAGTGAATCTAAATGCTATTGATTAAATAGCTGCTTACGCCATATTTCATTGGGTTGTAAGCCTAAATCATTGGAAATAGTACTGGCGCTGGAAATTCAACCAGTATTTGCCTATGAGGTAAGCAGCTTAGCCCCATCGATCTTGGCGGCCGCACGGTCAAAAGTCCACATCGGGCTTTCACCTGCCATGTGGGCTAAGGCAATGTGCACACAGTCAGAAAACTCTGCGCTGCTCTTCTTGTATAGGGCGAGCGCAATTTCTGCTGCAGATTCAGACTCCAATGTGAGTTCTGCCGAAGCCAGCAGGCTCGATAGGGTAGCTGTGACCTGCTCCTTTTTGAACTTGAAATGGGAGCGTAGTACCCACTCCAGCTCTAACGTGACCGTAATGGGGACGAAGAGGGTTTCCCCGGCCGCCAGTGCAGAGCGAATCAGCTTTTTAGCAGCGGCAAGCTGCGGTGCGTCGTCTTCGACCAGATAACGAACCAGTAGGTTGGTGTCGAGGGCGGCCATCAGCGCCAGGCATTCATGGCTTCAATGCTGACTTTTTTGCCCTTGGGTGCTTTGAGTATGCCGGCCAAATCCAGAATGGACTTGGTTTTAGCGCGCACGATGATGGTGCCGTCGGGCATCAGGTTCCAATGGAGTTTGGTGCCAGGTGCTGTGTGCAAAGCCTCGCGTATGGGCTGGGGGACGGTGGTTTGGCCTTTGATAGTAATGGTCGATTCAAACATGACTACTCCTTACTTTGGTTGAATTGTAATGCGAAAAGTACTAGTCTGCTATCAGCCCACCCTGGACCGCGCCTGCGGCCTGGAGCTGCTGGCCAAAGACTTCGACGAAAGCGACTCCGCCGTCAAAGCCATGCTGTCCATGTCCATCAAAGATTGCCTTCAGCAGGGCAAATACGGAGGCATCTGCGGCCAAGGCCCCAGCGACCACCCCGACTTTGCCAAGTTGCTGGTAGAGCAGAGCATCACGTCCATTTCGCTGAATCCAGACTCGGTGGTGGAGACTTGGAAGCTGCCACTTTCACACTCCCAACCTGTGCCACACTCGGCCTCATGTGGTTGAATTTCCTATCCGTGCGTGGTTTGACAGCCCCCGAACACTTGGCTTCGGTGACTGGCTCGCCTGCGTGGCAAAAGGTTGTGGCCGACGTACCGAACTTTGCAACGGGTGGCGTAACGATCCTGCTGTCGCAGCAGGTCTGAGCTAGACGATGTTTCGCGCTTGGCGTGACCCAAGCCAAACCTGCAATCACAGCCTCCATTCTTTGCCCAGCATCGGCTTGTCCCGCACTGGCCAAACAGGACACAGCATTTGCACGACTTCCATCAGGTTGATCCACTCGGCTATGGGGTCTGAGTTGGCAAGCGGTAGCTGGAAAGGAACACCCGCTTCGCGCACCAACACCGCGCTTGAATCCGTTGCAAATACGGAGTCTTTCAGTGCAAGTTGATTTTTAGTTGCCATTTTCTGCAATGAGCTCATTGAGCAGTTCTGTTTGATTGAACAATGCAAAATATTCTCGCAATTGAACCATATCGATTGATGCGCGGTGTATTTTCATGAGCGCACGAATATCGTCCAAATCGCGTGATCGCATGGCATCGTTCACAAAGCCTTGCAACTTAAAGCCAATCAATCCCTCAACGCTGATGACACGCAAGCGCCCCATCGGGGTCTCGCGCTCTGATGCTTGGGCTAGCAGGCGGCGCGCAACCGGACGATGCGCGTAAAGCAAATCCAGTCCTTCAGAGCCGCGCACATAGTTGGCGGCATCTTCGCTGCGGTGGATGCAGTGGTAGCCCAACTTCAGCAAGGCCTCATGCACCTTATCACCATCCTGGGCTTCCAACAGAAAATCCACATCCTTGGTGGCGCGTACGACGCTATGCGCAGCCACCGCCAAGCCGCCGATCAAGGCAGGCTTTGTGTCGGCGACTGC
>JAYVDN010000128.1:0-11627 GCA_043749385.1 Polaromonas sp. | reverse complement strand
GCCCTGGCGCTTGGTGTGCACAGCGCAGCGGCATAAAGGAGTCCCTGGCCCTAGGCCAGCACGGGGGACAGCCGCGGAGCTAAATGCACCGTCGGCCTGATCCAGAACAAGACTTACCGAGTCCCTTTGAGTACACCGCGGACCTGATCCCGTACAAGACTTACCGAATCCCCTCAGTACACCGTCGGCCTGCTCCCGTACAAGACTTGCCCCGTCCCCTTGGCAAGACGCAACTAACTTACCAGTTGGCTTCCCGGTCTGGCGACGAGCTGATCTTGTGGATGCTCAAATCAGCGCCTTCAAACTCTTCTTCCTGGCTCATGCGCAGACCCATGGTGACTTTGAGCGCGTAGTACACCACGAAGCCGCCCACCAGTGCCCAAGCCACACCCATGGCCGTGCCGATCAGCTGTGCGCTGAACGACACGCCACCCAAGCCGCCCAGCGCCTTGCTGCCAAAGATGCCCGCTGCAATGCCGCCCCAAGTGCCGCACAGGCCGTGCAGTGGCCATACGCCCAGCACATCGTCAATCTTCCATTTGTTTTGCGTCAGCGTGAACATGATGACGAAGATGCCGCCGGCGATGCCGCCTACCACCAGCGCGCCCAGCGGGTGCATCAGGTCAGAGCCCGCGCACACGGCCACCAGGCCCGCCAGGGGGCCGTTATAGACAAAACCGGGGTCGTTTTTGCCCAGCAGCAAAGCCACTAAGGTGCCGCCCACCATGGCCATCAGCGAGTTGACAGCGACCAGGCCAGAGATTTTGTCGATGGTTTGCGCGCTCATCACGTTAAAGCCAAACCAGCCCACGCACAGCACCCACGCGCCCAGCGCCAGGAAGGGGATGCTAGACGGTGGGTGCGCCGAAATGCCGCCATCATTTTTGTAGCGGTTGTAGCGCGCGCCCAGTAGCATCACGGCAGGCAAGGCGATCCAGCCGCCCACCGCGTGCACCACCACCGAGCCTGCAAAGTCATGGAACTCTTCCCCCGTAGCGGCCTTGATCCAGGCCTGAATGCCGTAGGCTTGGTTCCAGGCGATACCCTCAAAGAAGGGGTAGATAAAACCGACGATGATGGCCGTGGCAATCAGTTGCGGCCAAAACTTGGCCCGCTCGGCAATACCGCCCGAGATGATGGCGGGGATGGCGGCGGCAAAGGTGAGCAGGAAGAAAAACTTTACCAGCTCGTAGCCGTTTTTGGCGGCCAGCACCTCGGCGCTGACAAAAAAGCTGGTGCCATAGGCTACGCTGTAGCCCACCGCAAAGTAGACGATGGTGGACAGGGAGAAGTCCACCAAAATCTTGACCAAGGCGTTAACCTGGTTCTTTTTGCGGACGGTGCCGAGTTCTAAAAACGCAAATCCGGCATGCATAGCGAGCACCATGATGGCGCCCAACAGGATGAATAAGGCGTCAGTGCCTTGTTTTAGTGCTTCCATGGAGGTCTCTTTGGGTATAAATGGAGTTAATTTTGTTGAAATGCTTTTTTTGGGTGCATTATTGGTCTAAAAATAAATAATGCACAAATATAAAGCAATATTTACGCCAAATTAGTGCATTTGGTGGATGTTGCTGTGTGCCGCCTGTGGTCGCCTTGCAGCACGCGCCAGCGGGTGACAGCTTCGGGCTTGAGCGCCCATCCGTCGTTTTAGCCGCTGGAACCACGACAGCCTGCTCCCAAGGGGAACCTAATCGCTATGGATTACGTAGCTGCTCCCGCGATACTCTATTGGGCTGCAGCCCGATTAGTATCTTAAAAAGGGCTGAAAATCAGGTTTTTTGCCTCTTTTTTGTGGCGCGAACGCCGTTGGCGAGCCTGCAAAGTACACTAAATTATGCGAATTTGTGTACCTTGCCATAGCGGGGACAATTCACGTCTTGTTTTGATTGTTTGGTAGTGACATATCCCGCCCGTAATCAATTTAATGGTGGAAAACGCGGCGTGTTTGCTTTTTTAGAGTGATGCAATGATGCGTATTTATCAAAAGTCACCTCACCAAAGAGCGTCCGTTGCAGCGACTTGCCGCCCTGCAAAACCCCGCGCTTCGCGCCAGAGGCCTGTCCACGGCACGCGCTCTGGCGCGCGTATGGGAGGGTTGCTGGCTACTGTGGCGCGCTGCGCTGGGATGGATAGAAATGGATAGGGGGTGAATTTTCACAAGGTACGCATAATTTTGTAATTTGTAAAAAATAAATTCGCCGTATTTTTAACCATCATATTTATATTTATCCGAGTATTTCACTAAGAAATATATTTCTAGCAGTTTCAATTTGATGCGCTATGCCAAGGTGCATAAATTCGCATAATTTAGTGTGTTTCGAGCGCTCGCTAACGTCGCTTGCGTCGCGAAAAAGGGCAAAAAAACACGATTTTCAGCACTTTTTAAGATACTAATCGGGCTGCAGCCCTTTAAAATATCGCGGGAACAGCTCCTGTTTATGTAGCGCTCTAAATGGGTAGGGTGCGTGCAGGGGCAGCTGGGCGTGTGCGCGCACGCAATACTGTTCGCTCAGCGCGAACGGAATGGGTCCAAGCGAACCATATGGGCTGCGTAGCGCAATGCGCCGCCGACCTGGCGCTGTACACAAGCCAAGCCCACCACGCAGCCGCCACAGCCTGAGTAGCACCTCAAACAAAGTCGAAATCAAGTGTTTGTATGACGTGCAGGTTCTCCGAACGCCCCCAATCTTCAAAACCGCTCCCAACCGCTCCAAAACAAACGGGTCACCATAGGCCGCAAAAAATTAGAAAATCTCTATTTCCTCCATTTTCAAGCCTGATTGGCGCACGCTGCCACTTTCGGCTAAACTATGCATTCCATTGCTCAGGATCCCACCATGCCCGCCGCAACCAGTGCCTTCAATTCCGTCAAACTGCCCAGTGCCTTGGTTATTGAGGCGCGTCAAACCGCTATCGCCATGCGCCGCTCTACCGCAGGGCAAATCGAATACTGGGCGATGCTGGGCAAGGCGGTGGAGGACGGTGGCCTGACCTCGCGTGAGGCTGCGCAGGCGCTGGCGCGCAAAGCCGAGCTGCCGCAAGCCGATACCTTGCTGGCCGAGTTTGTGGAGTTTGATGCCAGCGGGCAACTGGCGCAGCATGTGCGCAAAGTGATTGCCAGCAACGCCGCCCAAGCGCAGCGCATGACGGCTTGAGCGAGCCCGCACCCAGTTGGCTGGTGCTAGCGCCTTGACCCGCCCGGTCTTTTACTTGCTGGCCGGCCCCAACGGCGCAGGCAAGTCCACCCTGTACACAGCCCTGAGGGCTGCTGGCAAGCTGCCTACCGGGGCCGAGTTTGTCAACGCCGATCTGTATGAGGCCGCGCAGCTACAGCACATCCAAGACCCCTTGGCACGCTCTGAAGCAGCGCGAGACTGGGCCGACACGCGGCGCGCGCAACTGCTCACGCAAGGCAAGAGCTTTGTCAGCGAAACCGTGTTCTCCCACGCATCCAAACTGGCCCTGATTCAAGACGCGCAAGCGAAAGGCTTTTTCGTGTTGCTGCTGGTGGTGGCGCTGGACCAGCCTGAACGCTTACTGGCCCGCGTGAGCCAGCGCGTGCTGGAAGGTGGCCACAACGTGTCGGCGCAGCGCATTTTGGCGCGCTACCCACGCACCATCTCACTGCTGGCGCAAGCTGTGCGCTTGGCCGATGCCGCCTTGCTGCACGACAGCTTTGATACCCAGCCCGGCACCCACAAGCTGGTGGCCACTTGCCAAGGCCAAGCCACACGCATCTTGCACCCAGCTCTGCCACAATGGGTGCACACCGTTTTGCAGCTAGCGCATTAAACGAGACCCGCGCTGCCAAATGGAGTGTCCAAGGGCGCACCCAAGTTTCGCGCATTCGGAGAAAGTACCATGATCCTTGTAGCAGGTTCGGCCAATCTAGATTTTGTTGTGCGCGCTGGCCACATCCCCGCGCCAGGTGAGACCGTGCTGGGGCGCGAGTTCAAAACCTTCCCCGGCGGCAAAGGGGCCAACCAGGCGGTGGCCTGCGCCCGCGCGGGCGGCGTGCCTACCGCCATGCTGCTGGCACTGGGCAACGATGCGTTTGCTGCGCCGTTGATCGACTCTCTCACCCAGGCGGGGGTGCAGCTGCACACGGTGCGCGCGGCCACGGAGCCTACCGGCACGGCGTTTATCTGCGTGTCCGACGATGGTGAAAACGCCATTACCGTAGCGCCAGGTGCCAACAACGCTTTGCTGCCCGAGCATTTGGCGCAGCACCTGCCCAGTCTGCATGGCATCACGCACCTGTTGATGCAACTGGAAACTCCGCTGGAGACCGTGCAGGCCTATGCGCAAGCGGCCCGGGCTAAAGGCGTGCAAGTGGTGCTCAACGCTGCGCCTGCGCGTACCTTGCCAGCCGCGTTGTTGGCATTGGTGGATGTGTTGATCGTCAACGAAGGCGAGCTCACAACGCTCACTTCGGGCCAAGGCGATGCACAAAGCGGCTTGCCCCGCAGCGTACAAGACAGGCTGGCGCAACTGCCCGTGCCTTGCGTGGTGGTTACTCTGGGAGCGCAGGGCTGCCTGGCGCGCTTGCGCGATGCGCAGGGCGGCAGCACCTTGACGGAGCAAGGTGCATTCAAAGTGCAGGTGGTAGACACCACCGGCGCAGGCGACACCTTTTGCGGTGTACTGGTGGCTGCCCTCAGCCAGCAGGCCACACTCGCGCAAGCGCTGCAGCGCGCCAGCGCCGCTGCCGCCTTGGCGTGTATGCAACTGGGCGCACAAAGCAGCATTCCTACCGCCAGCCAAGTGGCGCAGTGGATGCCACAATAACGCAATAACGCAATAACGCAATGACAGCACCAAGCACTGCCCCACTCACAACCGTCCGCGCTGCGCCAGAACCGGCCAGAAAATCCGGTGCCCAGCACCGCGTCATCTACGACACCGACCCCGGCGTAGACGACGCCATGGCGCTGTACTACGCCTTGGCCCATCCCGCCATCGCGCTGCTGGGCATCACCACCAGCTTTGGCAACGTCACTGCGCCCCAAGCCACTGCCAATGCGCTGTACCTTACCCAGCTAGCAGGCCGCAAAATTCCTGTAGCGCAAGGGGCAAAGCAGCCCCTGGTTAAACACGCCGAAGCCCCGCCCGACTTTATCCACGGTGCGGATGGCTTGGGCAACCTGCCCTCGCGTGCCCCCGCCACAGGCCAGGCCGATGCGCGCAACGCGGCGCAGTTTATCGTCGACATGGCCCGCCTGCACCCCGGCCAAATCACCCTGGTGCCCGTGGGCCCGATGACGAATATGGCTTTGGCCTTGCAGCTCGAACCCAGGCTGCCCCAGCTGCTCAAGCAAGTCGTCATCATGGGCGGCGCTATTGCCGAGCACGGCAATGTGTCCCCCGTGGCCGAGGCCAATATCTGGAACGACCCGCACGCCGCTGACGCCGTGCTCACGGCCGGGTTTAAGCTCACCATGGTGGGCTTGGACGTGACCTACAAGGTGCTGCTGCCCGTAACCCTGTTTGAAAACATCGCTGCACACCACCGCCATGCCGCCACCGACGCATTGCTGCACGCGGTCAAGTTCTATAGTGCCTTTTACCAAAGCCGTTTTGCGCACATGAAAGACTTCAACGGCTGCTACGGCCACGACGTGCTGGCCTTTATTTGCCTGACCAACCCCGAGCTGTTTGGCTACGAGAGCGGCCCCACCCGGGTGGTAGCCGAGGGGATAGCCCAGGGCCACACCATCATGAAGCGCCAGGCCTTTATGCAGTACCCGCAAACCGGCTGGGATGCCGATATACCCGCTATCACCGCCTGCATGACGGTCAATGTGCCCGCAGTCACGCAGCTATTTGAGACAACTTTGCTCAGCGCTTGGCTGTAAACTGGCGTGTCCACCCAGACCCGCTGGAGACGCCCTATGCAGTTCCCCATTGTTGACTACACCAGCCCAGACGCTCCCGCCGCGTTCTGCGACAGCCTGCACCGCACCGGCTTTGGCGTACTGAAAAACCACCCCCTGAGCCAGGCCTTGGTGAGCGGCATTTACGACGAGTGGCTGGCGTTTTTTGCCACCCAGGCCAAGCACCAATACCCGTTCGATCAAAACGGCAAGCTTGACGGCTACTTTTCCACTGCCGTGAGCGAGACCGCCAAAGGCAATACGGTCAAAGACTTCAAAGAGTTTTTCCACATCTACCCCTGGGGCCGTTACCCGGCCGAGGTGAGCGATGCCGCGCGCCGCTATTACACCGAAGGCAGCGAACTCGCAGCCACCTTGCTGCAGTGGGTAGAAGACGGCTCGCCCCCCGAAGTCAAGGCCCGCTACAGCATGCCTCTGCCCGAGATGATCGCCGGTTGCGAGGAAACCCTGCTGCGCGTGCTGCACTACCCGCCACTCTCGGGCAACGAGCCCCCCGGCAGCGAGCGCGCCGCCGCGCATGGCGACATCAACCTGCTCACCATCCTGCCCGCCGCCACCGAGCCTGGCCTGCAAGTGCTGGGCACAAACAAGCAGTGGTACGACGTGCCCAGTGATTTTGGCCTGCTGATCGTCAACATCGGCGACATGCTGGAAGAAGCCAGCGGCCACTACTACCCCAGCACCACCCACCGCGTGCTCAACCCCACCGGCGCAGCAGCCACCAAAAGCCGCGTGTCACTGCCCTTGTTTCTGCACCCGCTTCGCGAGGTCAAGCTATCAGAGCGCTACACCGTGGGCAGTTATTTTGAAGAGCGGATGCGGGAGTTGCGCAGAGCGTGAGTGTGGCTTGTGTACTCGATCAGCTCGGCCTATTTAGCGAAACACAGTTTTGTAATCCACAGGCCGGAGTTTCTTGGCCTTCAAGGTTTTAGCCCGTGCGTGCTGCGGGTTGATCAGCACCACGGTTTCTTCGGGTGTGATAGCTGACGGGACGCACAAAACCAAGCTGCGAGATTGCTGCAGCCAATCAGACCCAATGGTGACAGTGATGTTTTCGTGCGGCACAGCATCCCATCCTGGCGGTAAATCTGCTGGCTTTAATACTTCACGCGCTTCCCAGTCCATCGCTGTGATGTCAACACTGATCAAAAACTTCAGCTGAGGCAGGTTGTTATCGCTAATGTGTGCCACCGTCTCCAGCATGGCCAAAGAAATGGTGCTCGCTGTGTATATCAAGGGCAATCCCATGGCGTTCCAGCGCCCAGGAGAGAGCTCGGCACCCTTGCCGCTGAGATCAGTAGATAAGTACTTCTTGTTTTCGGTCGCAATGCGCCACACCTTCATTGGTATGAGCCGCTTTCCAATGCGGCCAACACTTGGTAGACCCGCTGCCCGCCCGCTTCAGTGTCAAGCAGTGCAGAGGGATTGATGCCCCCCAGCGCTGGCTGCGGATGCTCTAGCCACTGCCCAAGCCATTTCCCTGAATCGAACACCTTGGCATCAGGATGCAAGCTGTTTGAAGCGATAGATTGGGCCAATGCCAGTAATCTTTCCAGCCGAATGGATGCCAGGGCCTCGGTGCCCTCAAACTTGCCACTGTTTTTTATTTTGTAGGCCGCCGTTGACTTAGGTATGCGCAAGATGTCAAGCACACGGGAGCTGGGTATTTTTAGTTTTTCGATGGTGGCCACGAAGGCCTCAGAGCTGACGCCGTTGCGTTCGATCGCAACTGTTTCAGCAAAACCTAAATGGGGGATTGGATGCGGTTTGCCCAACGCATTGGCATGGGCAAAATCAGCCATCACTGCGCCTGGCTTTTTCGGATGCTTGGCACCTCTCGCTCTCACTGCCAAGGTCTGTTTTCGCACCCGCAGCGTGCCGTTTGGGTCGTCATTCTCTCCGCGCAACAGCTTTCTTCTCTCCGCGCCCGAAGTTGCCTTGCTGGTCATTTTGATAGTTGCCATGTCACTAAATCTCCAATACTAGAAAAATATATTCCAATATTGTTAGTTTGTCAATATGTATCGGCGTTATTCCGCAACTGCGAAACTCTTAGGCTGAGGCTCGGCCCATTTTCCAGCCAATAATTCCATTTCAAAATCATTACTGTCGTTGTTGCGTCGCTTTGCCGTGCCAGGTTCAGAACCTCATCCGCTTTTTCTCTGCGCTTTGATATCCGCAACAATGCTCTTGTCCGAGTCTTTTTTGAACAGCTCACCCCGCTCGTTGGTGTAGTCGCCATTTCCAGCTCTGAACTGATTCAAAAATCGCATGGCATCCACAGCGCCAAGCTCATTGAACAATGCAATTGTTGCGCGATGGGTTAACTGCGCAATAGGTTGAAAATTTACGCTCATTTTGTTACCTCTGGCACTAAGCCTAAAAGAGTGATCACTTTGCAGTTCAATCCTGCGAGTTGGCCAAGTGGGTTGGCAACCCGCAAAGTGGATGTGCATAAAGCCTGCCGCCGAAAGACGAAAAGCTGTTCTCCGGCTACCTGCATAGCCTGTTGCGAAAATCATGCAGGCCATCGTTTTTGTAGCGCAACTTCGACGAACAGCTTGCAAGCTACCTGCATTGCGGCAGCCATATGAGCGGTTTCGTGTGTTACGTCTGTCGATTTTCGGATTCAGCGCCAATGCGTGCCCCACCAAGCTACACCGAAAGCGACAGCGCTCAAACAATCCGTGTCGATTGCGCATCTTCGACACGCTTTTCAAGTGGCGCTAAACTGTTGAAAAGACTCGGTTTTTCGAATCGCGTGTCAGCGCTGGAAATAAAAAAAGCCCTGTCAACACGGGCTTAGCATAAGATCTGTCGTATCAACTGAAGCTTTAAAACAGCCAGCACAATAATATGCTGGCGGCCCGCAACTTCGATAATTATCTTTTTAGAGTAATCACCGAAGTGTTGATCGAGTCACCACTTCTAACTCCATCGACAAGAGGGAAGGATTCTGCAGTAAAGCCGCTCGTTGTTTTTTTAATAACCCACTCGTTGGATCCGCAATCTTTGAGCGTCGGACGTGTAAAGATTAAAGAAAGTGACCCATCTTTAATCTTTTGAGAAATGGTGATATTCTTTGCACACGAACCCACAATACCAGCATAGGCGGTATATGCACTTCCTGAAAATTCATTAGACTCGTCTCCAGAAATTTTAATAACGTTCCCGTTAAAGCTTCGTCCGGTGGCTTTACTAACAGTTGTGACTGTATATTCCCCAACAGGCAAATACTCTTTCATTGTCTCTTGTGCGAAAGCAGAAACCACTACAGCCATACTAACAATAGTAATCGAAAGATTTTTAAAAAACTGATTCATGAAAAACTCCAATTTTTAATCAGTGTGAGAACACGCAATACTAATTATGCGAATTGTATCTTGTAGTGCATTTGGAAAAAGACGGTAAACATTGGTTACATTCTGCGTCGCTGAAACGAAGTTCGAATCCAAACGCGGGCGTCTACAGAATCGGCACTGGGTGCGCTAGCAGATCAGTACACCCAATTAGCCGTCTGCGCAATTTGAGCGTCTGATAAGCCAGTTTGGTCATCTAAATAAGTCCGTTCATCCACCCGGTGCAAAAGCCTATTGCCAACACTGCATGGTTTGCTGGGCGGGCGCCGAGCGAAACGTGCCCGGCCTGCTGATCGTCAACATCGGCGACATGCCGGAAGAAGCCAGCGGCCACTACTACCCCAGCACCACCCACCGGGTGCTCAACCCCACGGGCGCAGCAGCCACCAAAAGCCGCGTGTCACTGCCCTTGTTTCTGCACCCGCTTCGCGAGGTCAAACTGTCTGAGCGCTACACCGTGGGTAGTTATTTTGAAGAGCGGATGTGGGAATTGCGCAGGACTTGAGTGTGACGTACGGTGAACGGTTTGGCGCTGTCATGGTACGCACGGTGAGGTGTTTATCATCCGCCCTCATGCTGGAGTACCAGAAATCGGTCGGTTGATAAAAACCTCATCGTGCCGCAACTAAGGTAACGCTCTACCCGTAGTTTCCTGTCGGACTGTCCGGCGACTACGGTTAGCGCGCCAACCATGTGTGAAGGCGATGTAGCGTTTGCCAATTGACCGATCTCTGGTACTCCAGCATGAGGGCAATTGGCAAACGCTACATCGCCCACGACGCACAAGAGCTCAGCGGCACAACCGATGCACTTTGCACAAGAGCCAAACACGCGACCTGCGCATCAGCAGCAGCAAACAATATCTACGCCTTCATCGCCAACACCGCCATGGTGATGCGGCTGGCGCAGGTCATCTCGCCTGCATCGTTGAACATGTCGATTTGCCACACCTGGGTGCTGCGCCCAATATGCACCGGGCGGGTAATGCCGGTGACGTAGCCGCTGGTGGCGCCGCGCAGGTGGTTGGCGTTGATGTCCAGGCCTACGGCGCGAAAGCCCTCAGGGCAGGCGTAGTACGCGCCGCAGGAGCCCAGGGTCTCGGCCAGCACCACGCTCACCCCGCCGTGCAGCAGGCCATAGGGCTGGCGGGTGTGCTCGTTGACGGGTACGCGGGCTTTGATAAAGTCGTCCCCCACCTCCAAAAACTCCATGCCCAAATGCTGCACCGCTGTGCGCTCATGAATAAGAGCTAGAGCGGCGACGTCGATAGGTTTTTTCCAGATACGCATGGGTTGCAATAATAAGCTATTGGGCAGCCGCAAAAAAGGCCGCGAGTGCGGCCTGGTTGGGCGGTGCACCGCAGGGTGCACGGTATGCGCTGGCTATTGCAGCGTGCGCTTGGTAGCCTCAAAGTGGTGGTTTTGCAGCTTGGTTTTGTGACGGTTCACCTGGCGGTCCAGCTTGTCTACCAGCTCGTCTACGGCAGCGTACAGGTCGGCATGGCTGCTTTCGGCAAACATGTCGTTGCCCTTGACGTGGATGTTGCATTCCGCTCGCTGTCGGCCTAGTTTTTCCTTTTGTTTTTCAATACTCAGTAGCACCTTGATGTCGACCACTTGGTCAAAATGTCGGGATATTCGGTCTAACTTTCCAGTTACATAAGATCGCAGGGCGGGGGTTACTTCAAGATGGTGACCACTGATTGTCAAGTTCATAGGGAGGCTCCTCATACTCTCGTTGCACAAAAATTTCACATTGCGTTGACGCGCAACCTGAAACACCGAAAACCCTTCAATTTTTGCACTTGTGTTCACTATGCCCTGAAACCCTGCACTGCGCAATCCTGCATTGCAACAAAACGCAGGTTTTACGGAAGGTTTTGCGTGCAGAGGCATGGTTCATATAGCTGTATTCGGACAAAAATTATTTTTCCCGAGTCGTAGCCGACGTTGCCACAGGCGCTCCGTACAAGACTATTTTCCCGACCAGCCACAGGCTGATCAAGGTGGCCACGATACCCACCAGCGCATTGCCCCAGTAGTGCTGCACCATGCCCTGCGCATCGCGGCTGATGATCAGCCCGCCAATGAAAGCGGCCAAGCCCATAGCGGCCGACTGCACCGAAGAATTGAGCGCCATGAAGGTGCCGCGCAACTGTGGATTGCCCGCTGAGGCGATGATGGCCATACCCGGAATCATGCGGCTGCTCATGCAGATAAAAAATACCGTCGATACGGCCAACATGCCCCACAGCCCCCAAGGCGCACTCTGTGTCATGAGATAGATGGGTGCCATGGTGAGCACCGCCACACGGCTGAACATTTGCGGCTTGCCCAGCTTGTCAGTCATGCGGCCCACCCACCGCGCGGTG
>JAYVDN010000127.1:0-9066 GCA_043749385.1 Polaromonas sp. | reverse complement strand
GCAAATGCCCGATTTGTGGTACCCCAGTATGAGGGCGTTTGCCATGCGCTTCACCGCCCGGGGTGCGATAGATCCCAAGAGTGACAGTCTGACAAACGTTTTCATCCCGCAGCGTCATAATACAAACCTAGCCGGAGAACCACGCCATGAATGCCCCTCTACCCGTCCATTTACTCCCCGCCATCGCCCAACGCGAAGTGCCTGAAGTTTTAATTGAAGCACTGAAAAATCGCTTCGGTGACCAGTGCTCCACGGCGATGGCCGTGCGCACACAGCATGGACGTGACGAGTCGGCGTTTACCGAAGTGCCGCCACCCGCTGCGGTGGTGTTTGCAATGAGCACGCAAGCTGTGGCCGACGCGGTGAAGCTGGCCGCGCAGTACAAGGTGCCCGTGATTCCGTTTGGCGTGGGCTCCTCACTAGAGGGCCATTTGCTGGCCGTGCAAGGCGGCATCAGCATCGATGTGGGGCGCATGGACAAGGTGCTGCATATCAACGCCGAAGATTTGACGGTGACGGTACAGGCTGGCGTGTGCCGCAAAGCCGTGAACGAGGCAGTCAAGTCCACCGGCCTGTTCTTTCCCATCGACCCCGGAGCAGACGCCACCATCGGCGGCATGAGCGCCACACGCGCCAGCGGCACCAACGCCGTGCGCTACGGCACCATGCGCGAGAACGTGCTGGCACTGGAAGTGGTGACCGCCAGCGGCGAGGTGATTCGCACTGGCACGCGGGCTAAAAAATCCTCCGCAGGCTACGACCTGACGCGCCTGATGGTGGGCAGTGAGGGCACGCTGGGTGTGATCACGGAAGTCACGCTCAAGCTGTACCCGATCCCCGAAGCCATCAGCGCGGCCACCTGCTCCTTTCCTTCCATCGAAGCAGCTGTGAACACGACGATCCAGATGATCCAACTGGGCGTGCCGATCGCACGTGTAGAGCTGATTGACAGCAACACCGTGCGCATGGTGAACGCGCACAGCAAACTGGGCCTGCGTGAAGAGCCGATGTTGCTGATGGAGTTCCACGGCTCGCCCGCCAGCGTGAAAGAACAGGCCGAAACTGTGCAAGAGCTGGCCACTGACAACGGCGGCCAAGCCTTTGAATGGGCCAGCACGCCAGAGGCGCGCACCAAGCTGTGGACAGCCAGGCACAACGCCTACTTTGCCGCGCTGCAAAGCCGCGCAGGCTGCCGCGCCATCAGCACCGATACCTGCGTGCCCATATCGCGCTTGGCCGACTGTTTGCTCGACAGCGTGGCCGAGGCCGATGCATCGGGCTTGCCGTACTTTTTGGTCGGCCATGTGGGCGACGGCAATTTTCACTTTGGTTACTTGATTGACCCGAACAGCGCCAAAGAGCGCGAAGTGGCCGAGGAGCTGAACCACAAGCTGGTGCACCGCGCGCTGCAGCTCGAAGGCACCTGCACCGGCGAGCACGGCATTGGCCTGCACAAGCAGGGCTTTTTAATCACCGAAGCGGGTGAAGGTGCAGTGGGCATGATGCGCACCATCAAGCATGCGCTAGACCCGCACAACATCATGAATCCGGGCAAGATTTTCAGCTGGTAAAGCTGGTGCTATGGATCCGGTTCGATGGAGGGCGAACGGTTCATATTTCATGGGGCAAGGTCAACAGGCGACAACCTCTTCAACACATAACAACAGACAATTCCCATGACATACTTCAAAAAACTCCCCACCCTTTTCATCGCTGCTTTTATGACCCTGCTCACCGCCTGCGCCTCCACAACCCCTGCCCCTTCCGCCGCCCTGGTCAAAGAGTTTGCCCCCACGGGCACACTGCGCGCCGCCATCAACCTGGGCAACCCCATCTTGGCCAGCAAAGACGCCAGCGGCCAGCCGGTGGGCGTGTCGGTAGACCTGGCGCGCGAGCTGGGCAAGCGACTGGGCGTGCCGGTGGAGTTGGTGCCCTATAGTGCGGCGGGCAAAGTGGTCGAAGCCGTGAAAGACTCAAAGGTAGACATTGCCTTCGTGGCCATCGACCCCGTGCGCGGCGGCGACATGGCCCAGACCCCTGCCTATGTGCAGATAGAAGGGGCCTACATGGTGCCCAGCGCCTCGCCGATCCAAACCAATGCTGAGGTAGACCGCGCGGGCAACCGCATTGTGGTGGGCATCAACAGCGCCTATGACCTGTACCTTACCCGCGAGATCAAAGCCGCCACCCTGGTGCGCGCGCCCAGCTCACCCGCCGTGCTGGACATGATGGCAACGCAAAAAATCGAAGTGGCTGCGGGCGTAAAGCAGCAGCTGCAGATGGATGCCAAGCGCATCCCCGGCATGCGCCTGCTGGACGGCCGTTTTATGGTGATCAACCAGGCCATGGGCCTGCCCAAAGGGCGTGAGGCGGCGCACGCCTATCTGAGCGCATTTGTGCAAGAGATGAAGGCCGGTGGCTTTGTAGCGCAAGCGTTGTCGCGGCACAGTATTGAGGGTGCAGCGGTGGCGCCGTAATGCTTTACGCTCGACGCTCCAATGAGAAAGGCTCCCAAGGAGCCTTTTCAGATGGTGCGATAACCCGCCATTAGTTGATCCACAGCTTAAGGTTTGGCGGGCGCTCTGCTCGGTGCGGGGCGGGTGGCAGGTTGCTGCGTGGAGACACCGCCTGGCGCATAAGTTTGGCTGGGCGGTGCCGAGCCGTCTACGCCCAGTTTGCCGCCGCCACCCAAGCCTTGGCCTTGGACCGTTTGCGGTTTGTACTGGCGCAGGGATTTGACCATTTGGTTGTACGAGTCTGTAAAGGCGGCAATCACCACCTTGCCTTGCGGCGTGTTGGTGTAGCCGCCCAGGCCGCCGCCGCCGCCGCCGCCAAACAGGACGGCACCCGCGCTGAAGTCGGTGTTGGAGCTGCTGCCTTGCGATGCAGAGACCTGCACGCCCGAGCGGTTGTCAGTGAGCATGAGCATGGTGGAGGCTTCGTTGGTGCGTATGCTGCCTGCAATCGCTCCTAGCAAATTCAAATTGCGGCTGCTACCCGCCAAGCCGCCACCGCCGCCGCTGGTGCCACGTGCGCTGACCAATACCTCGGGCGTCATGCTGTAGTCGGCGGCAACGATCTGGCCGCCGCCCATATTGCTTCCCGCGCGGCCTTGGCCCGACGCGGAGATGGCGCGTTCGCGCTCCATGGCGGCCATGGCGCGGCCACGCTCCACCACCAAGAAGCAGTTGCTTTGCTGGATCATCAGGCGCAGCACCGGCACAGTCGAACCCAGCTGGTACTGGGTGGTGAACAATCGGTACCAATCAGCAGAGGTTTCCTCTACCAAAGCGACAGTGCCCAGGGGGCTGTCGCAGCGCTCCAGCGCGGCATTAGCGCCTTGCACAGAGCTACCACCGGCCGAGCCTGAGGCAGCAGTGTTGGCACTGCCTAGCGTTGGCATGGTGGCATTACAGCCGACGAGGGCCCAGGTCAGGGCCAAGGCGATGGGAGTGAGTTTGAGGGTCAAGATAATCTCCTGGAGGTACTGGCGTAGCCTTACACCACAAGACGATTACCTTCCAGGGTTTTTTAATCCCGGCCAGCGTGCCCCCGGGCTGGACTGCGGGGCACGATGCCTATCAGCCCCGTGGGCTACTGCTTCTGACCTTGGAAGCTGCCGCCCGGGCTGCCCTTGGCGGGGCCGGACACCCATTGCCACTGCCCGATGATGGTGCCGCTAGCCTGGTCAATCTGGCCTGCAAAGGTGGCTGCGCCCGCTTGCCCGGCGCCGGTCATTTGCATTTCACCGCGTGCCGTGACGATGCCCGAGGCGATAAAACCCGCTTTGTATTTGCTGGAGTAGCCACTGCCAGAGATCATGCCGTTGCTGGCGATCACGGCATTGAAGCCGCCCTCGTCCTGGCCCGAAAAACTGCCTACAAAGTTGCCAATCAAGCCTGCAGGCAGCGCGCCGCCCGCTGCGAGTGGCTGTGCGGGCAGTGCGACGGGGACGGGGCGAGGGGCCGCGGCCACCGCGACCGCCCCACCCACCGGCGTGGCCTGGATGGAGTTGGCAGCATTGACCTGCGAAGCTTGTGAAGTGGCTTGAACCAGAGACGGCTTATTCTTTACGGTTTGGACGATGCGGTTGTAGTTGTCCAGCAAGCTGGCTGCAATCAGTTTGCCCTCAGGCGTTTTGGAGTAGCCGCCCCCTGATGCCCAGCCCATGCCGCCCCAGCCCCAGCCGCCCAAGCTGAAATTCATTTTGCTGGCCTTGCCTTCTGCACTGGCCACCTGGATGCCTGAGCGCACGTCGGCCACCAGCAAGGTCGTCTCGGCTTCTTTAAAGCTTACACCGCCTGCCAAGCCGCCCAGGTGGCCTAAAACACCACTCATGCGGCCAAATAAGCCACCCACGGCGCCGCCAATGCCACCGGTATCGCCAGAGAACTGCACGCTCGGGGTCATGACGAAGTCGGCCGCCTGAAGTTGACCACCTCCCAAATTGGAACCCTGCTGCAACATGCCACCGGCCGCCAAGGCGCGCTCCTGCTGGATGTTTTGCATGGCGACACCGCGCTCTACCACGGTAAAGCAACCAGACTCCTGGGCCATCAAGCGCAGCATGATGGAGGGCGAGCCGAGCTTGTACTGGCTCAAGCTGGCCAACATCTGGCTCTGCGGCTCAGCTACGGCCAAGGTTCCCAGCAAACGGTCACATTTTTCGATGGTGCCATCGCTACCTCCGGTGCCTGTTTGTGCGAAGAGGGAAAAAGAGGCGCCAAGCAAGGCGCTGCCCAAGGCAATAGTGAGAAGCGCGCTGGACGGTACGGCCATTTTTTGATGCATGTTGTATTCCTGAAATAGCTAGATTGTACTATTTGTAACATGCATGCAGCGGCGGGGGTCGTTTGCGGGCCGCAATGGCGCGGCAAGCACCCTTCGAGCGGCCCATTAAGGAAACCTGCGCGCTATAGATAGCGTAGCTGCTCCCGCGATATTCTATTGGCCTACAGGCCCATTGACAGCTTAAAAACAGGTCAGAATGGCGGTTTTGGAGGACTGGTGTGCAATTCAAGCCAAGCAGGCGCTCCCATTAGCTAGCCGGTGCAGAAAGCGGCGCTGGAGAAAGCCCAGCCATGATGCCTTCATAGGTGGCTACATCTTGTTCATAACAACCGCAAGCAATCGCGGTCAAGCCTGGTCTGTCTAGCACCAAGATGTGGCCTCTGCAATAGCGGATCATGCCGCGTTTTTGCAGCTCACCAGCCGCCTCCGTGATGCTCGCGCGCCGAGCGCCGAGGATGCGGGACAAGGCATCGTGTGTGATGAGCAGATCTGCTGTTCGCAGGCGATCCTGCACTTTGAGCATGTAGTTGGACAGCCGTTGTAGCAGCGAGTGAAACTGGCAGCACACAGCCCGGCCAACCATTTGTGCGTGTTGCACAAAAGAGTAGCCAGTGAGCATGCTGTTGAGCGCCTTGCTGACAGGATCAGGGCTGGCCAGCAACGCAACGTCCATGCGCCAGGCATAGCCCGGCACCTGAACCACCGCGTCGAAGGCGGAACTGGACACACCTTGTGCGCAACCCGCGCCGTGCATACCCTCAAAACCAATCATGCCTACTTCAAAACCAGAACCTGGGGCTTGCGGGGGCACCAGCGCGATCACGCAACTGGTTGGAAAATACGCATAAGCTAATGGAAAACCTGCCGTACTCAGTGTGCTGCTTGCAGCCAGTTCTACACAGGTGGCTTGGGCCAGTAGATGCTGGCGGTCGCAAGCGGGTAGCGCAGCGAGAAGTCTGTTGGATGACGATAGATTAATGAGCCGCTCCTGCGCGCAAGACCATCTTGCGCGTTGAGTAATAATCCCCGATTGTTATTAGTGGAGTTAGCAGGGGCCGTTTGATGCACCGCATGGGCTCTGGTAGGCCCATATGCAGTGATCGGCGCAGCTGTGCTGCGGTATCGACGCGTGATGCGTTCTGCTTTTATGTCGACTCTCGAGATCTTGCAGGCAATGCCTGTGCGCCGAGAGCCATTCGCTGCGCAAGCATGCGCAGCCAAGTGGCCTATTGTCGCATTAAAACTGCGCGCAAGACCGGGCATTACACATCTGTAACACCTGCCAAAACAGCCTTGGTACGCTGATAAAACCCCAGTTCATTAATGGTCACCAAGCTGCGGTTCGTAGCGAAAGCTTTTTCTATGGACGCAAGTTGTGCCCTGGCCTGGACGAATTGTCCACGCTTTGCAGCGACATAGCCTAAGATGGCCCATGAATACGGGTCGTAGTGGCCATCTTCCCAGCGCGGGGTACGAGTATTGAGAAATGTCCAGCCGCGGTCAAACAGGGGCGCCAGCTCAGTCACCCCAAAAGCCTGTGCATACACTTGGCAAGTGGTGCCGGGATAAAACGATGATTCCGGCACAGGGTTGCCATCGCTGGGGGTGAAAGCGTTGTTGGCGACATTGAACAGACCCACCATGCCGGTGGCAGTGTTTGCTGCCATGAGGTCGTAGTAGTTGGCTTCGGGTAGCTCGCTGCGTTCGCGCAGCAGGGATGCAAAGTCACGCAGACCACGGTACACCTCGCAATTGTCCATCAGATACCCCAGCGAGTTGGTCTGGCTGCGGGGCGCCTGAAACACCGATGTCAAACCGGTGCGCTTGCTGGACAGAGCGATATTGCGGTACGCCAAGTCTTTGATGCGTGCTTTGTTGGCCTCCCACCAAGCCCAATTACCACTGGCACGGACGTACCGAACTGCCAAGGACAAAAAAGTGGCCGCGTAGGAGTCATCCGAATCGGAGGGCACTTTGGTAAAGCTGCTGGTGTTGGCACGGCCAAACGGAAAGTCCACATCGTCGATGGTGCTGGCCGGGGTGAGGTTGCGCAGGTACAAATCTAGATAACTGCGGATGTAAACATCCAAATCGGCGGCGTTGAGGGACTGGACGATGGGAAGCAACCCCAGCGCTGTGAAGTACCAGTTCAGACGCCCATTGGGTGCGAGTTCATAGGCCCCTGCATAGGGCCCGGTGGGAATGCGCAGCGCCTTGATTTCGGCGATCACGTTGATTCCTGAGACGGACGGAGTTTGTGCTGGTGCCGGTGCCGGTGGACAGGTTTGCGAGTAAGCTTTTGCGCTGAGGAGCGCTCCAGAGCACAGGGTGCTGGAGCTGAGGATAAATTTTCGACGTTGCATGTAATGTCCTGATGAGTGGCATAAGGGAAACAGGGCGTAAGCCCTGTCCATAAATTTTCATCAGTCATTCAATTAATTTGGCCGAGCGTACGCTGGCGTACAGACAGGCTCAAAAAAACTGTATACGTAGCTCAGCGTAACAGTGAGATAAGGATTGCAGTCAAAAATAAATCTAAAGTAGTTGCCGCGAAGGCGTCAACAGTGCTTTGGAGGTATCCCCTGCGACACGGGCTGCCCTGCAAGGGCTAACACGGTCGGACCCGTGTGATGACCAGGCTCCCAGGATCCGCGTAACGGTAGGTAAAAGATGGGCGGTTCGGCTTGGACTTGCCAGATAACTCAGTGGCCCAACAGTGTTTGAAACACGTTGGCGGTAAGGGCCAACAAGGCGATGGTCAGGGTGGCTGGATTGACGATGCGGATACGACCATGCACCGCACCGTTCGACTTTTCGATAGCCAATGAAACCAATCGGCTACTCTTTAAGTGCTCGTCGAACGCAGGCGTTCGATAAACCCATTGAGCTCATCCAGGCTGCTGAAGGCAATGGCCAGCTCGCCCATCTCTTCTACTTTGCCGTGGCGTTTGACGCGTTTTTTTACCCGCACTTCGACCTGGGCCATCAGCAGGTCGGAGAGTTCTTCTTCTACCCGTTTGAGGTCACGGGATTTTTCTTTGCCGGGTTTTTGCGGGGTTAGCGTGAACTCGGCGCTGAGTTTTTTGACCAGGCTTTCGGTTTCGCGCACCGAGAGTTTTTTGCCCACAATTTGGTTGGCGGCGGTGATCTGTGTGGCGCGGTCCAGGCTGAGCAAGGCGCGGGCGTGGCCCATGTCGATGTCGCCCGCCATGAGCATGGTTTGCACCGGGTCGGTGAGGTTCAAGAGGCGCAGCAGGTTGCTGGCGGCGCTGCGTGAGCGGCCCACAGCCTGCGCTGCCAGCTCGTGCGTCAAACCAAACTCTTTGATCAGGCGCTGCAAGCCTTGCGCCTCTTCCAGCGGGTTCAGGTCTTCGCGCTGGATGTTCTCGATCAGCGCCATGGCGGCGGCGTGGTTGTCGGCTACGTCTTTGACCAGCACGGGCACGCTGTCCAGGCCGGCCAGTTTGGCCGCGCGAAAGCGGCGCTCACCGGCGATAATTTCGTATTTGCCAGCCTTGTCGCCGTAGCGGGCTTGGCCCTCTGCATCGTTGGCCAGCTTGCGCACAAGAATAGGCTGCATGATGCCTTGGGCCTTGATGCTCTCGGCCAGCTCGTACAGCGCACCCTCGTCCATGCGGGTGCGCGGCTGGTAGATGCCGGGAATCAGCTCTGTCAGCAGCAATGTGCTGGGCAGGCCCGTGGTGGCAGCGCTGGCGCTGGTGGGTGCGGTGTCTTGCACTTTGGGGCCCAGCAGAGCTTCCAGGCCCATTCCGAGGCCTTTGGGTTTTTTAGTGACCATGGGGTGCGTCTTTCTTGGGTTCGCTCAGGGCGGAAAGTGGCGTAAGCCGGGTAAGTTCGGTGAGCATAGCGTAGCCTGCGGGCCAGTCGCCCAGGCCAGAGTTGTCGTTGATATGGCCCAGCGGCCCGGCCTCCACGCAGCGCGCGCCCCAGGCTGCCGCCATGCCGTGGCCTGCGGCCAAGCTGCCAAACGGGTCATTGCTGGAGGCCACGCAAATGGCGGGAAAAGGCAATGGGGTCAGTACCGGTTTGCGCCAGCTGTATAAATCGGGCGGCAAGTCGTCTCGCGTGACATCGGGAGCTGCAACTAGCAGAGCGCCGCGAATGGCGCGGGTGTGGCGGGAGGCAGCGGCCCATGCGGCGACCAAGTGGCAGCCCAGGCTATGGGCCACCAGGACGATGCTGCGCTGAGCGTGGGCTGGTACAGCAGCGTTTTCTGATGCTGTAGAGCTGTATTTAATAGGTAGATCGGGCTGC
>JAYVDN010000126.1:0-15500 GCA_043749385.1 Polaromonas sp. | reverse complement strand
CTGATGTGCTCAAGCTCGGCCTCGTGAGCTTTTTGACGGATCTCAGCTCGGAAATGATTTTTTCCGTATTTGCGATTTTTTTTACGACTGTTGCCGGGGCATCGGCGGCTCTACTTGGCGTGGTGGAGGGCTTGGCAGACATGTCGGCATCCTCACTCAATTATTTTGCTGGCTGGTTATCTGACCGTACTGGTAAACGCAAAGTTTTTGCTTTGGCCGGTTACGGGTTTTCTACGCTAGCCAAGGCAATTTTACTGGTGAGCAGCTCCGTTGCGGGTTTAACGATCTTCCGCGTTATCGAACGGTTGGGTAAGGGTTTTAGAGGGCCTCCGCGCGACGCGTGGCTGTCCTCCGTTACTGATAAAGACACCCGAGGGTACGCGTTTGGTGTACACAAGGCACTGGACAAATCCGGTGCGGTACTCGGTCCTCTGGTGGCCTACGGGTTGTTGTCGTGGCTGGGGGAGGGCCCTTCCACCTACCGCGTCTTATTTTGGGTAGCCTTGGTGCCCGCGGTGCTTAGTATTGTGGCTTTGAGCCTCATCAAGGACCAACCAGCACCCCAGCGTCAACGCGAGAATATGTTTCAAACATGGCGGGTGTTGAACCCCGAATTCAAGCGCTACCTGATTACCGCAGGCATTTTTTCGTTAGCATATTTTAGCTTCGGCTTTTTACTGTTGCGCGCCCACAGCGTGGGCTTCTCGATTAAGGATACCGTGCTGTTGTACGCTATGTTCAACACTGCGTGCGTCATCGCTGCCCCGCTGATAGGCAAACTGAGCGATAAAATCAAAAGGCCACACATGATTATGTTGGGCTATTTCACCTATCTTGTGATGAGTCTCGGCTTTGCATTCGCAAGCACCCAGTGGCAAGTGCTGGTGCTGTTCGTACTTTACGGTGTTTTCTACGCTATAGACGAAGCACAAAACAAGGCCTTCATTGCCGACTTGGAGTTAACTCGGCGCGCCTCAGCCATTGGTATGTACAACTTTGTAACTGGCGTCATCTATTTGCCGGCATCGTTGATAGCGGGGGCATTGTGGTTGCTCAATCCAGCTGCCGCATTCCTGCTGGCGGCCGCGATAGCGAGTACCGCGTTAGCGGTATTTATTCTCCAATTTCGCGACCACCATAGCGGTTGATCCAAGTTTCTCAAAGTTAACAAAAAACTATGCTTTTATACTTTTGGACAAAAACGCAGCGCGTCCTACAGCCAGATGGCATCTTTCCTGACACTGGACAGACCATGAAGAAGCGACTATTGGGTGTGTTGTACCTCCAAAGTTACAAGCGTGGCGCAAAGCACATTTCACCATGGTCAAAGTCCAATTGCAGTCAACTAATGATCGTCATTTAGAAGTCCATCATGAACACCATCCATCTCGAAGTCCAAGGTATGACCTGCGGCAGTTGCGTCAAGCGCGTCAAGGGTGCGCTTGAGCCTTTAACTGGCGTGGGCAATGTGGAAGTTGATCTGACTTCAGGTCATGTGAGTGTTGAGGGCGATTTCCCCCTGGATGGTGATCCATTGGTGCTGGCATTGACTGCTGCGGGTTATCCGGCAAAGCTGCGCCCGTCAACAGTCTCACCAGCTAATGCAAGAAATGCCGGTGGTTGCTGTGGATAAGCCGACCACGATAGACACAGGCACAACAGCGCCGCCTTTGAAGGATCCGGTATGTGGAATGACGGTAACCGAAAAGTCCGAGCATCAACAGCTCCATAGCGGGACGCAGTATTACTTTTGCAGCGCCGCGTGTAAGACCAAATTCAATGCCAACCCGAGCCAGTACGTGGCGGCAAAATTAGTCGACGAAAAAAAGATGCCAGCGCCAGTGCCTGCGGTTCGGGCCGAGCAGCCTGACAAAACTGGCACGGTGTATACCTGCCCGATGCACCCAGAAATACGGCAGCACACAGCAGGCAACTGCCCGATATGCGGGATGGCGCTGGAAGCATTGGTACCCGAACTGGAAGAAGGCGAAAACAAGGAGCTGGTCGACTTTCAGCATCGTTTTTGGTGGACGCTGCCGCTCACTGTGGTGGTGGCGGGGCTGTCCATGGTGGGGCATAAGCTCAACCTGTTTGAGATGGCAACGCAAAGTTGGGTGGAGTTCGTGCTGTCCTTGCCCGTAGTGTTGTGGGCAGGGTTACCGTTTTTCAAACGCGGTTGGCAGTCAGTTGTTAACCGCAGCCCAAATATGTGGACGCTCATCAGTCTTGGCACGGGCGCAGCGTTTGTCTACAGTGTGGTTGCCTTGCTGTTTCCTCAGGTCTTTCCCGACTCATTCATTTCAATGGGGCGGGTTGCGGTTTATTTTGAAGCAGCGGTTGTGATCATTTCTTTAACCTTACTGGGGCAATTGTTGGAGTTAAAGGCGCGCTCGCAAACATCAGCAGCAATCAAATCATTACTGGGTCTGTCACCCAAGAGCGCAAGACGCATCAGCGCGGATGGCAAGGAAGAAGACGTCCCATTAAGCAACGTGCACGTGGGCGATCTGCTGCGTGTGCGGCCAGGTGAAAAAGTACCCGTGGATGGTGTAGTGACTGAGGGCTCCAGCTCGCTGGATGAGTCGATGTTGACTGGTGAACCATTGCCCGTCAGCAAGCGGGTGGGCGACAAACTAATTGGCGCCACGATCAACACCAGCGGTGCGTTAGTGATGCGTTCTGAACACGTTGGCAGTGCCACCGTCCTGTCGCAAATTGTGCAAATGGTCGCGCAGGCACAACGCACGAAAGCGCCCATGCAGCGCATGGCCGACGTAGTGGCGGGGTATTTTGTGTATGGCGTTGTCTCGGCAGCAGTATTGACGTTTTTTGCGTGGGGGGCGTTTGGGCCTCAACCCAGTTGGGTATTTGGCTTGATCAATGCCGTATCGGTCTTGATCATTGCCTGTCCGTGCGCGTTGGGTTTGGCTACGCCAATGTCGATCATGGTGGCGACTGGCCGGGCTGCTACGCACGGCGTGTTATTCCGCGACGCGGCGGCCATAGAAAATCTACGCAAGGTCGACACGCTGGTCATCGACAAAACCGGCACGCTGACAGAAGGTCGTCCCGCTTTTGACCGCGCCGTTGCTGTAGACGGTTTCAGCGCTGACGAGGTGCTGCGCTTGGCCGCCAGTCTGGATCAAGGAAGCGAACACCCTCTGGCTGAAACGATTGTCCGCGCCGCCCGAGAGAAAAACTTGGCACTTGATAAGCCAGATAATTTCGATTCAGGCTCAGGCATTGGCGTGAAGGGTCAAGTTGACGGCAAGCAATTGGCCTTAGGTAACACGACGCTTATGCAGCAAATCAACGTAGGGGTCGATTCCATGCTGCCGCAAGCGGAAGCGCTGCGCGCAGAAGGTGCGAGCGTGATGTATTTAGCGGTTGACGGCAAACTGGCGGGTTTACTGGCGGTGTCCGACCCAGTCAAAGCCAGCACGCCCGAAGCCTTGGCGACGCTCAAAACCGCGGGCCTGCGCATCGTCATGGCCACTGGCGATGGCCTGACAACTGCTCAATCGGTGGGCAAGCGATTAGCCATCGACGAAGTACACGGTGAGGTTAAACCAGCTGACAAACTCACGCTGATTGCGCAATTGCAGTCTGAAGGCCATGTGGTGGCCATGGCGGGTGATGGTATCAACGATGCCCCTGCACTGGCCAAGGCTGATGTGGGTATTGCTATGGGCACAGGTACCGACGTGGCCATGAATAGTGCCCAGGTCACCTTGGTAAAAGGTGATTTGCGAGGCATTGCGATTGCCCGCGAACTTTCGGTAGCTACTGTGGCCAACATGAAGCAAAACCTGATGTTTGCTTTTGTCTACAACGCCCTCGGCATACCGATTGCGGCTGGTGTGTTGTACCCCTGGACCGGCTGGCTGTTGTCTCCCATGATTGCAGCGTTAGCCATGAGCTTGAGTTCAGCCTCGGTTATTTTCAACGCGTTGCGCTTACGCCGCAGCAAAATCAAATAATGGTGCGCTAGCGCACAGACTTTGCGAGTGGCAGTTCCTAAGCTACAAAGCTTATGAGAAACGAAATACAAAGCGCCGATAGCGATCATCAGCTCAAGCCTTTGACTGCAGTGCCGCTTGCCACCATCACTGAGCAAACTAGTGGAGAGTGGATTCTCGGCGGCAGTTGGACTGCACGGGGTCTGGGTACTATTGCGCAGCAGCTTGAAAAATTGGCGATTGGTGCTGGTCGAGTCATTTTGAGAGGAAAAAAACTTGATGGCTTGGACAGCGCGGGCGCGTGGGTCCTGCAGAGCTGGGTGAATCGTCAAAACGCCACTGTCGAGTTACAGGATTGGGCTCCGCGCTTGCAGCATCTTATGGAGATGGTGTCTGAACGTATGACTACCCAATTAGCGCTTTCTCCTAACCCCTTGCTTCTGGAGCGGGTCGGTCGAAATGCAATTTCTACTTTAGAGCAGGCATTTGCGATGCTAACTTTTATGGGAGAAACAGCGGCCGCGGCAGCGAGACAGCTTCTACATCCAGGAGACATTCGCTGGAGAATCATGCTGCGCAATATTCAAGTGGCCGGGTTCGATGCACTGCCGATCATCGGTTTGACCTCGTTTCTTCTGGGTGTTGTCGTGGCTTACCAAGGCGCAGATCAACTTAAAAATTATGGTGCAAACATCTTTGTTGTCGACCTCGTTGGGTACGCCATGTTGCGGGAGTTCGCTCCGTTGATAACCGCTATTATCATCGCTGGGCGATCTGGATCAGCCTACACCGCCGAGATAGGCACCATGGTGATTACCGAAGAAGTTGACGCGTTGCGCACTATCGACATTGATCCGATTGATCTGTTGGTGCTGCCCAAAATTGCTGCTCTGGTCGTGGCGCTACCTTTGCTGACTGTCTTTGCAGACATCACGGGGGTGTTTGGCGGTATGGTGATGGCGCGTTCCCAGCTCGGCGTTGGTTTTCACGAGTTTTTTGACCGCTTTGGTCGTGAAATGCATGCTACTACCTTGCTGGTGGGAATCGGAAAATCGGTGGTATTCGCATTCATCATTTCCGGGATTGGCTGTTTCCAGGGCTTTCGCACCAAGGGCAGTGCAGACAGTGTGGGCCGCCAAACGACGATGAGCGTGGTGCAGTCCATTTTCCTGCTTATTGTGGCTGACGCCTTGTTTTCCGTGGTCTTCAGCATGTTGGATATTTGACATGCAAAACAGCAACGATTTTGTCATCGAAATGCGTAAAATTTGTACGCGTTTTGGCAACCACAAGGTGCATACCGATCTGGATCTGGACGTGCGGCGTGGCGAGATAATGGCCATTGCAGGTGGCAGCGGGTCGGGCAAGTCGGTGCTGCTGCGTGAGATGATTTTGTTACAGCAGCCGACGTCAGGTTCGATCAAACTATTTGGCGAAGACATCAGTGCGCTGAGCAGTGGCCAGGCGCATCGGCTGCGCCAGCGCTGGGGTGTGCTGTTCCAGCACAGCGGGCTGTTCAGCGCTCTGACGGTGCGTGAGAACGTCGGTTTACCTCTGCGAGAGCACACCCCACTTGACGACCAAACAGTGGATGGCCTTGCAGAGTGGAAACTATCTCTGACGGGTCTGACAGCCGACGCCGGGTTGAAAATGCCAAACGAACTTAGTGGTGGAATGCTAAAGCGAGCGGCCTTGGCGCGTGCCATAGCACTAGACCCAGAGCTGCTATTCCTTGATGAACCCACCACAGGACTTGATCCGACCAGCTCGGCGGGGGTGGACAGACTCATCCTTCAAACCCACGCCTTGTATGGCCTGACTATCGTCATGGTGACCCATGATCTTGACTTGCTGTGGGCGGTGAGCGACCGGGTCGCAATGCTCGGTGAAGGCAAGGTGTTGGCGGTAGGAACCATGGACGAACTTTCGCGGCATCAGCATCCCATTATCCAGTCCTATTTCGTTGACCAACGCGCCACCATCGGTAAATCGAAGGTGCAGCCGCCGCGCGCCAGGGAGGCATAGTGGAAAACAAGGTGAACTACGCAGTGGTTGGTGCGTTCGTGCTCGCACTGGGCGCAGCGTTGATTGCGGGTGTGCTGTGGCTGGCTGCAGGTGGTAACGATAAGAAGAAATATGACGCCTATCAGGCGATTGTCAAGGAGTCGGTGGCAGGCTTGAGCATTGATGCGCCAGTCAAATACCTGGGTGTGGATGTAGGCAAGGTTTCCGCTATCGGTATCGATCCATCAAACACCCAGCAGGTATTGTTGAGACTTTCGATTGACCGAGGCACGCCCATAAAGCAGGACACCGAGGCGGTGCTGAAAAGCCAAGGGCTCACCGGCATAGCGTACGTCGAAATCAATGGTGGCAGCGCTGCATCACCACCACTGGTCGCTACCGAACAGGTACCCGTACCCATGATTCAATCTCGCCCTTCATTGAGTGCGCGTCTTGAAAATGTGGCAACTTCTGTGCTTGCCAATCTAGACAAAATGACCACGAATTTGAATGCAATGCTGGATGACGATAACCGACTGGCACTCAAGACAAGCCTTGCCAATACTGCATCACTTATGCGCGTACTGGCCGGCCAACGCGATGCACTTGACAGGACTATCGCCGACGCCGCGCGCATTACGCGCAACACTGCCAGTGCGAGCGAAAAATTCAGTCCCGCCATGGATCGGGTTACTGCGGGTGTGGATGCCATAGAAAAAATGGCGACGGTGGTGAGCCGAGCAGGGGAGGGCGCTGGCCGCACAGTAGATGTGGCCGAAACGAGCATGAAGCAGCTCAATACCGAAACACTGCCAGAGTTGGAACGACTGTTGGTCGAACTGAATCAATTGGCACCTTCGCTGAGACGCTTGATCGAACAAACCGAACGAACTCCGACCAGTCTATTGTTGGGCGGATCTAGAGTGCCGATGGGGCCCGGCGAGACAGCAAGGGAGAAGCCATGAAGTTGTTACCGCAATACGGCACCCGTTTGGACAAGACCGTTCGTAGCTTTCAACACCCAATCTACATGGCGCTGTTCTACCTATTGACTGTGAGCGTTTTGAACGGATGTGGCACACTTCTACCCAAATCCCCTGAACAACCTACGCTTTACATCCTCGACGGGATAACCACAAACGCACGGTCAACCCAAGAAACCAGCCACGTGGATACAAAGCAGACAACCCGTGGCCAACAGTTGCCTGCGCTGACCGTCAGCACGCCCATCGCCGCTGCAGGTTTCGGTGGAGTTCACATCATTTACCAGCGGAAGGTGCATGAACTTGAGCGTTTTGCGTTGAGCCAGTGGGTTGATACCCCAGCGCAAATGCTTGCTCCGCTTATCGTTCGGGCCATTGAGGGCGGCGGGGCATTTCGGGGGGTATTGCGCGGGTCAACTGCGGCGGTGAGCGACTTTAGGCTCGATACGGAGGTTGTGAGACTACAGCAAAACTTTACCACAACCCCGAGTGAGACACGATTGACGCTACGGGCTGTATTGGTGCACACGGCCACGCGCCGCATCGTAGCTTCGCGTGAATTTGATGTGAGTGTGGCATCCACAAGCGACGACCCAAGAGGCGGCGTCGCGGCGGCGAATGCTGCTGTGCGTCAGGTGCTGTCCGATCTTGCCAAGTTTTGCGCCGAAGCGGTAGCACTTCGGTTGTAACGAAGCATATCGTCTATCGCGGGCGCAAAGGTCAGCCCACCACGGATGAAGAGTCACACCACGGTTGAACAGCAAAATCAAAGTGTTTTATCGAAGTAAAGTTTTACAAAACGTTGCTCCGAAAATGACGCGTAAGTTCAATGCCGAACAGAACGAAAGTGGGTTGACGCGCGCAGTCAAACGCCCTTAACCTTATTGAAAGAGCGTGGTGAAAACGGATTCACAACTAAAGCAAGACGTGATGGCAGAACTCAAGTGGGGGAGGGTACCGGTCTAACGAGGCTACAACGCCTCGCGGCCGAGGGTGTAAATCCCACGGGTATCACCAATGGGTGACTTGAGTGCACCAGATTTCAAGTAAATATCCTGAATGGACGGGTAAGGCAGTCTGATGGATGCCTACAGACGCTTAATGGCCGAGCGCTGCGCTTGCAAGGATGGCACATTCTTTCGTTGCAAGCTTTTAGTCATCGCGGTCACGTTGTACTGCCCCAGCCGGCAATGTCGCGAATACATAGTCCCACAGCGAAGTGCTGACACCGTAGCGGCCTGGCGCCGGCGCGCTGCCTGCGTGGTGATGCAGTGCATGCCAGCGCTTGCGTTGGGTTAACCACGCGCCAGTCGCGCGCCAGTGGTGTACACCATGGTGGACGCTAGCGTAGGTCAGATAACCCACGAGTACACCCAGTGTCAATGCAGCAGCGCTTTGCGGGCCCAGCACTGCCCATGCAGGAAGAGAGACCAGCGCAAAAATTAAACTGCTGCTGAGTATCGTGGGCGCGCCGATCAGTGCAGTAGGTCGAGCATGGTGTTCCAAATGCCAGCGTTTGAAGGGTTGTAGGCCGTGCAGCACAAACCGGTGTAGCAAGTATTCAATCAGGCTCCAAGCGCCCAGCCCTGCCAAAGAAGTGAGCATGAGAGACATGCCTCCAGCCCAATGATTGATGGCACTAACTGCTATTAAATATATCGTAATAGCCAGTATAGTTAGTGCATAAAACGCAAAATCTGCACCGTAGGCACGCTTGCTATGTTCTAAATTAATCGCACCCATGGGCCGCCACCATGGATATTAATGACCCGACGCATCTTGTGGTCGACTGGCCTCAAACAAGAACCAGGTGCGCCGCTCGGTCTCATCTATATAGACCTCGATCAGGCTAGTGGTAGCGATGTCTTTGTGATCTTCACAGACGTTATGCGCCTCGCGAAGACGTGCCACCAGGGTTTTGTTGTCGTCGCACAGCTCGCTCAGCATATCAGACGGTTCTACGTAGTCTGCGTCGTTATCGGATATGCGCTGAGTGCGGGAGATATGACCAATCGAGCGCAGCGTGTTGCCGCCCACTTTACGAATTCGCTCAGCAATAGGGTCAGTCATTTCGTAGATTTGCGCAGCCTGCTCATCCAGCATGACGTGGTAATCACGAAAGTGCGGGCCTGACATGTGCCAGTGAAAGTTTTTAGTTTTCATGTACAGGGCGAAGACATCGGCCAAGATACCGTTCATGGACGCAGCAATGTCTATCGTGGCTGCGGCTTTCAAATCAGTAGGTGTGCGTAATGGAGCGTTTTGGTGTCTTTGGGCTTGTACAGCCGCTGCATCGTTCTTTTTCATGGGGATTTCCATTTCTTAAAATAGGTTGTGTCAAGGGGGTACTGTAAAAACGGCTAGCGCCTTCAACGTGCCAAATAGCCGCCATCTACCGGGTAGTAGGCACCAGTGACAAAGGAGGCCCGGTCCGAGGCTAGCCACGCTACCAGTTCAGCTACTTCTTCTGCCCTTCCTAGCCTGCCAATGGGGTGCGCGCCCACCAGCATCGTATTGGCAGCTGCGTCCTTTTCCAGACCACTGGTCATCGCGGTACGTATAAAGCCTGGGCCGACCGCGTTTATGCGAATGCCTTGTGCACCGTATTCAATAGCTGCAGCTTGCGTGAGACCTACGACCCCGTGTTTGGCTGCGGTGTAAGCGGGTGACTTGGCCAAAGCGACGGCGCCTAAGACCGAGGCAATGTTCACAATTGCACCACCGCCGGTCTTGAGCATGGCCGTTAGCTGTTGCTGCATGCCAAAGAATACGCCCGACAGATTGATGTTGATCACACTGGCCCATCCGTCCAGAGGGTATTGTGCCGTGGCTGCGCTGGGTCCGCCGATACCAGCATTGTTGCAAGCAATATCCAGGCGGCCGTACTGCGCTACGGCACGCTCAACCAGTGTTTTGCTGTCGGCTGGTTTGCCTACATCTGCCGCTACGAAAATAGCGTCGCCGCCTTGACCGCGCACCAGCGCTGCGGTTTCTTCACCGGCTACGGAATTAATGTCGGAGACGACAATTTTTGCGCCCTCGCGTGCACAAATAAGTGCAACGGCGCGGCCAATGCCAGCCGACGCGCCGGTCACTATCATTACTTTATCTTTCAACATGTCATTCCTTGGGTGGTCGCACAGTGTGTCAGCAACAAGTTCTCAGTAATGATCTTTGATTACTGCGCTGGGGTCACTCAGACAACATCCCGTGTCCCTGTCAGACATCAACGCAGCAGGTATTTTTCTTCTGTGCGCAAACGCACAGACGCCACAGCGCAATTCGGCTCACACTGGGGTATCCGTGGCCCGCAATTCCCTAAATTAACCAGAGCCCAACTCCATGGCAATAGAACACGCAGCCTCCGGCTCAGTTACCAGTATGCGGCCGCTGGGGGCCGATCTGCGCAGTACCAGCACACATACCATCTTGAAGGCGGAGCAGCTGGAGTTGATACGCATCGTATTGTTGGCCGGCAAGGAGATGCGCGAACACAAAGTGCCCGGCGAGATCACCTTGCAGTGTATTGAAGGGTGTGTCGAGCTTCGCGCACTTGAAAAAACTCTAACGCTCAAAACTGGAGATTTGGTGCACCTTCAAGGTAACGGGTTGCATGCCTTGGCTGCAATCGAAGATTCATCCATGCTTCTCACCATCAGGCTTCAAAGATGAGCGGGTCAAGTTCCGGCCTTTGTCAATAAAACCGCTGCGCGTGGAGCTGCGGCCTGCAATGTGGAGTACTTTGGGCAAGACGTGGGCATGTATGTTGCCCTCCCGTGCCATGTTCGCAGCTGCGTTGCTGCGACTGAGGCGCTCTCAGCCCGCAACCTGTCCGGCAGACCTCCCACGGACCATTTTGGACATAAGAAATACTATCTATTTCATAGCTTTTCCCGCGATATTCTATTGGCCTGCAGCCTGATAAGGCATACCAAAAACACCTCAAAAACCGGAAAACTCGACGCTTCAAAACGATTTTCATCCGTCCAGTGGTTCCAAAACCGTAAAAACGGTCATTTCGGGCCGATTTCTTTAGTGATAATCAGCCTGCAGACCAATAGAATATCGCGGGAGCAGCTACATAATGCATAGCGTTCTTCCCGTTGCGATGCGGTAAGACAGTCTCCCGACAACAGTAACCCCTGGCGCGGGACATGGCCAGGCGCGTTTGTCTTAGGTGAATACGGGCGTTTGGACTACTTCTTGAGGCGGAGAAGAAGTCCACCATGAGCGAATCCGTGAAGTCAAAGTGTGTGAGTGCCACCAATCGAGCAACGTACCAAAACGGAATTGTTTCTCCCACCCCTTACCAGGAACCTCGCCATGAAATTCAAACTTCTCCTAGTCGCTGCCGCTTTAAGCTGCACATTTTCAAGCGCCACCTTTGCAATCACAAAGGTGGAGTACACCACGCAAAAAGACACTATCACTGGGGACTACAAAGCCAGCCGTGACAAATGCAACAGCCTCAAAGCCAACGCCAAAGACATTTGCGTCTCTGAAGCCAAGGGTGTCGAGAAAATTGCCAAGGCAGAGTTGGAGGCCAGCTATGCGCCCACCGCGCGACACACTGAAAAAGTAGCTATGGCCAAGGGTGACGCAGCTTACGACACGGCTAAAGAAAAATGCGACGACAGTTCAGGCAACGCTAAAACTGTATGCCGCGCAGACGCTAAGGCAGCGCATGTGAAAGCTAAAGAGGAGGCCCGGGTGGTGAGGGTAGACGCCATGGCGGGAAGCGTTGGAAAGAGTATGCGTAACAGCGCCAACCAAGATGAAAACGAAGCCAACTACAAGGCGGCTGCCGCACGTTGTGACAGCATGACGGGCGCAACAAAAGACGCCTGTGGGACAGACGCCAAAGCTAAGTACGGCATCAAGTAAGCCATAAGGAAACGCCACCATGTTACGCACACTGAAAGACCTCGAAAGCGCCGAAATTAGCGCCACTGATGGCAACATCGGCGATATCAAAGACTTCTATTTTGATGACCATGAATGGGTTGTTCGCTACCTGGTGGTCGACGCGGGTACCTGGTTGACCAGCCGCAAGGTGCTGATATCGCCCAGAGCTATTCACCACCCCGATTGGAGTCAGCACCTTCTACCGGTATCGCTGACCAAGGAGCAGGTGAAAAACAGCCCAAGTATCGACACCGACAAGCCAGTATCCAGGCAGTACGAGATTGACTACTCGGGCTACTACGGCTACCCGCACTATTGGGGAGGCTATGGCATTTGGGGCGATGACATGGTCCCCTATGGCATGCTCGCCGAATATCCAGAGTCCACATCCATGCGGGCGCAACGTGAGGCAGCCGAAAAAGAGTTCGCCTCTATCCAGCGCGCGCGACATCGCAACGACGATCCGAATTTGCGCAGCTGCAAAGAAGTCATTGGCTACCATATCCACGCCAGCGATGGCGATATTGGCCATGTAGAAGGCCTGTTGATTGACGAGAAGACATGGAGCATTCGCTACATGGTGGTCAATACCAGCAACTGGTGGTTAGGACGCACAGTGTTGATTGCACCGCCTTGGGTTGACAACGTGCGCTGGGCCGACCGCACCGTGCGCATCACCATGACGCGTGACGCTATCAAAGGTGCGCCGCACTACGACGCAAGCGAAGAATTGAATCGGAACCTTGAGATGGGCCTGTACGAATATTACGGCATGCCTGGCTATTGGTCAGACAAGCGTTTGTACAATGCAAAGGTTGCAGGGTAAGCGTTGGCGGCATGGCATGGGATAGCCAAGCCCTTGCATCTGACTCTTGCGCATCAGCTTGACAAAGCTGGTGTCAATCTGCAAGCGACTTGGTAATTTTGTCTATTTGCGCCATCACATCCGGCGACAAACGGGAGACCAAATCGATAGCGTCCAAGTTGTCTTTCAGTTGTTCCAGCTTGGATGCACCCGTGATTACGGTGCTAACGCGGGGGTTACGCGTGGCCCAAGCGATGGCCAGTTGACCCACTGTGCAGTCCAGGTCATCAGCGACCGCTTCCAGGCGCGTTACTGCCGTATTTTTCGCGTCATCTGTCAGGCTATTTACTAAAAATTCCATATCCTTGCGTGCACCGCGGCTGCCTTTGGGGACACCATTGCGGTACTTGCCAGTCAGCAAACCGCTGGCCAGCGGGCTCCAGGTGGTCAGTCCGAGGCCGATGTCATCATACAAGCGAGCGTATTCCTGCTCGACCCGTTTGCGGTGAAACAGGTTGTACTGCGGCTGCTCCATTACAGGTTTGTGCAGGTTGTGTTTGTCGGCAATGCACCACGCAGCGCGAATCTCGTCTGCAGACCATTCACTGGTGCCCCAGTACAACGCTTTGCCTTGGGTAATCATGTCGCTCATAGCATGCACAGTTTCCTCAATCGGAGTTTGCGCATCAGGGCGGTGACAATAAACCAGATCGATAAAGTCTAAACCCATGCGCTGAAGTGAACCGTCAATAGCCTGCATCAAGTATTTACGGTTAAGGGTATTTTTGCCGTTGATGGGTACCGTTTTGGCATCAGGCTCTGCAAGCCCCCAGTAAAACTTGGTAGAGACGATGTACTTCAACCGCGGCCACTTAAGCGCCTTGAGGGCATCGCCCATGACTTGCTCGCTTTTGCCGCTGGCATAGGCCTCCGCGTTGTCAAAAAAATTGACACCGCAGTCCATGGCGAGCGCGAGCATTTCTTTGGCCGCCTTCAGGTTGACTTGATTGGCATAGGTTACCCATGAGCCGAGTGAAAGTTCGCTTAATTGCAGGCCGCTGCGGCCAAGACGTCGGTATTGCATGGATGTTCCAGTAAAGGTTAAGGGGTGGGCAACGGTGGCAAGCTATTCGACACCAAAAAAAATTAAACTACAGCGCCAAACATCTCGCCCACAGCTGCCGCATCTGCCAAAGCTTACATCCTACAGAATGTGACTTGCCAATTAAATACCACAGCCAATCCGTATTCCCGGGCAGTGATGAGACCTGGCATTGCCAAGGCATCGCAGTGGTTTGGCGAGAGTTAATTCACCAACTGAGCTTATCTGCTATTGACCAGACAATATTGATGGAGATCAAGGATCATGCTGATAGCCAGCGGTATGAAGACCCCCAAACAGATAGCCGCCAGCACGTCGGTTGGCCAGTGCACACCCAATACCAAACGTGACAGGCCCATCAGAACGATCCATACGATGGCCAGAGGTAAGGTGATATAGCGTGAGTGGGGCCAGATCTGTGTCGAGCACAGTGCCAAAGCTGTTGCGAAAGCGGCGGTGTTCAAGGTGTGCCCGCTGGGAAAGCTGGAACCCCAATACCATGTGGCGCTCCAAAGCTCAGGTCGGCTGCGGTCAACCAGTGCTTTCAGCCCGTAGGTCAAAAGCGATGCACAGGCCATGGAGCTCGCCACCAGTATCGCCTGAACTTGCTTCTTGCAGACTAAAAAGACAGCAGACGCAAGCAGAGTGATGGGTGTCAAAAACGCTCCAGAACCACTGAGCGTCACTCGCTGAAAAAATCCCTCTACGCTGCTCGGCATATGCTGCCTGATGAACCACAAGGCAGCGGTATCGACAGGGCCAGACTCTTTGGCAATCACATCTTCAAATATTTTGATACCAACGACCAGAAGGGTTAACAGGGCCAATATTGCCAAGCGCTTGACCTTAAACAACGAAGCCCAGCCGCTCTGGCCGTGCAGCGCGTAGGCCTTGAGCGCCAAGTAACCGCAGGCGATGTAAAGCGCCAACTTGATGACGTCAAAGAAAAATGCACCAAATAGTGTTAAATACATACGCACATGGTTCCTGAACAATTTGCAATATCTCTGCTTGGAAGCTGTCGTTTCGTGTTTTTTTAGGTTGTTAATCCGAAATCAAGGAGTTACGAAGCGGTCATTGCGCACCAGAAACCGCCCATCAAATCGCATCGGCAGCGGGTTGCCCGAAAACGGCTCGCTGATAGTTCCCTGTTGTTGGGCATGAATGTGCAAATGCGGCTCACCCGTGTTGCCAGAATTGCCAACCGCAGCAATTCGCTTGCCCACAGCGACCTGATCTCCCACGGCAATTTGAAGGCTTCCAGGCTTGAAATGCCCCAGCAACACATCTGCATCCTTGCAGCGCAGCATCACATGGTTGCCCGCCATGTGGTCCCGATCCATTTGCGGCACTTGCATATCGGGCAAGCCATCCATCGCAACCATCACCACGCCGGTGCAAGGCGCGTACACGGGGACACCGTAAATAACGTATGCCGTCGGTTCTGGTGGTTGCAAGCCTTCGGCGCGAAATCCCCATTGATCAAGTTTCACGATATCTACACCATAAGACTGCCCGCGGTAGGCATGGAGCCGTGCCATGCTGGCATCTAGTGTCATGAGGTGCGGGTTGACACTGATGGTGCTGCCGCCATTGACCACAAGGTAGGTCCCGCCCTTGAGCGGAAACGCCAGGTCAACCAGCGCACCCAGCTGTGGCGCGCGGCCTGCCAACGCACTTGCCGATTGGTAAACGCCCCATCCACCAACAGCGATGAACGCCACCGTGGAAATCCAAGCCAT
>JAYVDN010000125.1:0-3502 GCA_043749385.1 Polaromonas sp. | reverse complement strand
TCTACAATTTTGCCAAACGCGGCTCCAATGATGACACCTACCGCCAAATCCATGACGTTGCCCTTCATGGCGAAATCTTTAAACTCTTGCATCATGCCCATACGAAGCTCCTTTTGTTGTGCCACGGGCGCACGCGGCTTAAATATAAAAAAGTGTTACGCCTAGGCCGGGAGTATGTCCACTCTTACTTTGGTGTCAAGTTACTTATTGCAAATAACCGGTTATGGGCTCGTCAGCAGCCAAAGCAGTGTGCATTAAGCCTCTATCTCGTTGTGGTGAACCCAACACTCCTGAATTTGCTCCTTTGCCTCGGCTACAATCACGGGTTGTCCCTAGTATGTAAGTAAATTTGAGGATTTCCATGAGTAACGTGGATAAAAGTAAGCGCAATATGATCGCCCTAACAGGCGGAGTTGGCATCATCGGTGGTGGCTTGACGGTCATTCCATTTGTCAGCAGTTTCAGCCCATCTGAAAAAGCCAAAGCCGCTGGCGCTGCCGTTGAGGTGGACATCTCTGCCTTGAAAGTGGGCGAGAAGATGACCGTCGAGTGGCGCGGCAAACCGGTATGGATCATCAAACGCTCGCCCGAGCAATTGGCCAGCCTGAGCAAGGTCAACGGCCTATTGGCCGATCCAGACTCCAAGCGCAAGCCCGATGAGCTCACGCCCATGGCCAGCACGCGCAACGAGCAGCGTTCCATCAAGCCCGAAATTTTTGTCGGCGTGGGCATTTGCTCGCACCTGGGCTGCTCGCCTTCAGACAAGTTTGCCATCGGCGCGCAGCCCTCCTTGCCCGACGATTGGGCGGGTGGCTTTTTGTGCCCCTGCCACGGCTCTACTTTTGACATGGCCGGCCGTGTCTACAAAAACAAACCCGCACCAGACAACCTGGAAGTACCGCCGCATATGTATGTGAGCGATACCAAGCTCATCATTGGCGAAGACAAAAAAGCCTAAACCTGCGGAACTGGCTGGCACCCTGGTGCTGGCACTGTCCCACCCGTAGTTTTAAATTGAGGCACATTAAAAATGGCAGACATGATTGAAATCTCCCCCAACGCCAGCGCAGGCGAAAAGCTGCTGAACTGGGTGGACAACCGTTTTCCCGCAAGCAAGCTCTATAAAGAGCATTTGAGCGAATACTACGCACCCAAAAACTTCAATTTTTGGTACATCTTTGGCTCGTTGGCCCTGTTGGTGCTGGTCATCCAGATCGTGACCGGCATCTTTTTGGTGATGCATTACAAGCCTGATGCGGCCAAGGCCTTTGAGTCGGTGGAGTACATCATGCGCGATGTGCCATGGGGCTGGCTAGTGCGCTACATGCACTCTACCGGTGCCTCCGCTTTCTTTGTCGTGGTGTACCTGCACATGTTCCGTGGTTTGATCTACGGCAGCTACCGTAAACCCCGTGAATTGATCTGGGTGTTCGGTTGCGGCATCTTCTTGTGCCTGATGGCCGAAGCCTTTATGGGCTACCTGCTGCCGTGGGGCCAAATGTCCTACTGGGGCGCGCAGGTGATCGTGAACCTGTTTGCCGCTATCCCCTTTATCGGCCCCGATCTGGCCTTGCTGATCCGTGGTGACTTTGTGGTGGGCGACGCTACGCTGAACCGCTTCTTCAGCTTCCACGTCATCGCTGTGCCTTTGGTGCTCTTGGGCTTGGTGGCCGCGCACATCATTGCGCTGCACGAAGTGGGCTCGAACAACCCTGACGGTGTGGAGATCAAAGCCACCAAAGATGCCAAAACCGGTATTCCTTTGGACGGCATTCCTTTCCACCCATACTACACCGTGCACGACATCTTCATGGTCAGCGTGTTCTTGTTGGTCTTCACGGCCGTGGTGTTCTTCGCTCCTGAGATGGGCGGCTACTTTTTGGAGTACAACAACTTCATTCCGGCTGACCCCTTGAAGACGCCTGCGCACATTGCACCCGTTTGGTACTTTACGCCGTATTACTCCATGCTGCGCGCCATTACCGGCGAGATGATGTATGTGCTGATGGCCTGCGTGCTGGGCGCTGCTATTTTTGTCGCCGTTAAAAGTAAGCTTGCCAGCGTTTTCAAGGCCGCTGCCGTAGTGGCTGCGGTGGCGGTGGTTGCCGCTATGCTGGCGATCGATGCCAAGTTCTGGGGCGTCGTCGTGATGGGCGCCTCCACCATGATTTTGGTGGCCCTGCCATGGCTGGACAACAGCCCTGTCAAGTCGATCCGTTACCGCCCAGATTGGCACAAGTACCTGTACGGAATTTTCGTCATCAACTTCCTGATTTTGGGTTACCTGGGCGTGCAGCCACCGTCTGCCATTGGTGAGCGCGTGAGCCAAGTGGGTACCCTGTTCTACTTCGGTTTCTTCTTGCTCATGCCTTGGTGGAGCACGCTGGGTACGCCTAAACAAGTCCCTGACCGCGTGGTGTTTGCTGCGCACTGATGGGAACGATAAAAATGAAAAAAATTCTTCTCGCACTCTCTGCCGTTGTCGCTCTGGGTTTTAGCGCATTGCCTGCACACGCTTCCAGCGAGGGCATTGCTTGGGACAAATCGCCCAATAAAACCAACGACATGGCCGCCTTGCAAAACGGCGCCAAAATCTTCGTCAACTACTGCCTCAATTGCCATAGTGCTGCTTTCATGCGTTACAACCGCTTGAAAGACATTGGCCTGACCGAGCAGCAGATCAAAGACAACCTGCTGTTTGCCACCGACAAAGTGGGCGACACCATGAAGTCGTCGATTGACCCCAAGCAAGCCAAAGAATGGTTTGGCGGTCTGCCACCCGATTTGACGGTGATTGCCCGCTCCCGTTCTGACGGTGCCAAGGGCTCTGGCGGCGACTACCTGTACACCTTGCTGCGCAGCTACTACCGCGACGACACCAAGCCTACTGGCTGGAACAACCTGGCTTACCCCAACATCGGCATGCCCAACCCCTTGTGGGAGTTGCAAGGCGAGCGCAAGCCGATGTTTGACGTGAAAAAAGAGCATGGCCACGATGTGCAAGTATTCAAAGGCTGGGAGCCCAGCAAGCCTGGCACGCTCAATACCTTGCAGTACGACCAAGCCGTGGGCGATTTGGTGAGCTACTTGCAATGGATGGGCGAACCAGCGCAAAATACGCGTGTGCGTGTGGGCGTGTGGGTGCTTATTTTCTTGAGTATCTTCACTCTGGTTGCCTGGCGTTTGAACGCTGCCTTCTGGCGTGATATCAAGTAAAAAGTAGTGCGACACCGCCGTGCTGTAAAGTGCACGGTGTCTCACCTGAGTGTTGGTAAGTTAAAGCAACACACTAAAGAATACGACACAGAGTGGCCTGGCCACTCTTTCATTTTTGGAAAAGGACTCACACCATGATGGTTTTGTACTCGGGCACGACCTGCCCTTTCTCGCATCGCTGCCGTTTTGTGCTGTTCGAAAAAGGCATGGACTTTGAAATCCGAGATGTGGACTTGTACAATAAGCCCGAAGACATCAACGTGATGAACCCTTACGGCCAGGTGCC
>JAYVDN010000124.1:0-5269 GCA_043749385.1 Polaromonas sp. | reverse complement strand
GAGGCCTCCACCATGGACTGGTTCGCCCGCCTGGGCTACGACACCTGGTGCTTTGACTGCGAGGGCTATGGCCGCTCGGACAAAACCCGCCCAGTGAATGCCGACATCGCCTGCGGCGCGGACGATATCAAGGTAGTGAGCGAGTACATCCAGAAGGCCACAGGCGGCGGCAAGCTGTTGATGTATGGCTCGTCCTCCGGTGCATTGCGCGCCGCGCTATTTGCCCAACGCCACCCAGAGCGCGTCGCACGCCTGGCCTTGGACGCAATGGTGTGGACAGGCGAGGGCAGCCCCACCTTGGCCGAGCGCAAAAAGCGCCTGGCCGCTTACCGCGCCGCCAACCGCCGCCCGATTGACCGCGACATGATCCGCAGCATTTTCACCCGCGACCATCCGGGCACCAGCGATTTGACCATCGTCGAGGCCTTTGCCGACGCCGTGCTGGCGCTGGACACCTCGGTGCCCACCGGCACCTACATCGATATGTCAGCCAACCTGCCGGTATGCGACCCCGAGAAGATCAAGGTGCCCACGCTGATCATGCGCGGCGAATACGACGGCATTGCCAGCTTTCAGGATCTGAGCAACTTTTTTGCCAAGCTGCCCAACGGCGACAAGCAGTTTATCGTCATGCCCGGCATAGCCCACACCAGCACCCGGTCCAAAAACTTCGCACTGGTGTACCACTTGCTTGAAGGCTTTTTTGGCCAACCCGGGCCGGTGTATACCGGGGCTTAAGGATGATGAAGTTTAGAGCGGCAGTCAAGTTCTCGCATCGTCATAACTGACGATAACGAGCCTAGATAGCTACTAATTTAATAGCTGCTCCCGCGATATTCTATTCGCCTAGTGGCCTAAAACATATAAATTCATAAACCCTTGCAGCGCTGCTTGGTAAGCTGCTCCACCGGCCTCATGCAGGTCGCTGTGCTTGGCGTTGTGGATGACGAGCCATTGCTTGGGTGGGTTGGCCGCGGCAAAAAGCTTGTTGCCCAGCGCGGGGGGAACGGTAGTGTCCAGGCCGCCGTGTAACATGAGCAAGGGGGCATTGACCTGGGCGATTTTGTCGATAGAGGCAAAGCGTTCGTTGTTCAGCCAACTGATGAGGCGGCCTAGCCAACTGGCTTCTACGGCTACCTCAGTAAAGCTGGTGAGGGCAGATTCCAGGATGATGGCGCCGTAGTCGGTTGGGGCTTGCAGGCGGCTGGCTATGTCTACCGCCACGCCACTGCCCATGGAGTGGCCGTAGATCACGCGTTGGCTGGGGCGGGCCTCGCGGCGGCGCAGCTCGTCAAAGGCGAGTTGCGCGTCTTGCACAATGCTTTGCTCTGAGGGGGTGATGGCGCTGCTGCGGCCCCAGCCCCGGTATTCCACCGCCAGCACAGCAAAGCCAGCATGCCGCAGGGCATCGATTTTGTGGATGTTTTGGTACAGGTTGCGAAAGGTGCCGTGATAGTAGAGCAGGGTGGGGGCTTGCGGGTCTGCATGCGGAAGCCACCACATCTCGATGCGCTCTGGCCCATTCGTTTGGGCTGTACTGTTCGTGTTGCGGGTTTGTCGGGCGCTGGCCGGCAGGTCTACAAAATAGCGCTCATCCCCTGCACGCAAGCCTGCAAAATCGGCGGGTACGCCCAGTGTGGGGCGGTAGATGATGTTGCGTTGTTTAACGTCGAGCCAAGCACAGCCGCTGGTAGATGCGATGGACAGCAGCAGAAAAAACGCCAATAAAGACGCAAAAACAGTATAAAAGCGGCCGCGCAAGGCCGTTACACGGCGCCCAGCCGTTAAACTGCCCAGCCATTGCTTGATTAGATTGAAGTTGTTGTCCATGAACCTATTTATTCGCGTTGCCGTAGCCTTGATTGTGGCTTATTCTTCAGGCGCAGCCTTGGCGCAGTCTGCACCTGCCAGGCCAGTGGACGCCATGCCTGCCGAGGCCAAGCCTGCTGACATGAAAGACGCAAGCCCTTCGTTGACCTTGATGCTGGGCTCCTATACCCACCATTTCAACCCCAAGCCTACCCACCGAAAGGTTTACCTGGTGGGGTTGGAGCGTGAGCACGCCAACGCCAAGCTCGATGGCATCGTATTTTTTACCAATTCTTTTGGCCAGCCCAGTGTGTATGTCTACCCTTGGGGTGGTGTGTACAAGTCGATTTTTGGAGTGGACAAGCTGGCCTTTAAATGGACTGGCGGTCTTATTTATGGCTACCGAGGCGAGTTTAAAAACGAAGTAGCCAACGTGGCTGGCTTTGCGCCTGTCATTATTCCCGCATTGAGCTACACGTTCAAACCCGGCTGGTCTGCTCAGGTCAACATGTTGGGTAAAGCGGCTGCGCAGTTTCAACTGAACATGGCGTTAGACTGAATTAGCAGGTTGCACAGACGAATCCAGTACTATTAATTTAGTAGCTGCTCCCGCGATATTTCATTGGGCTACAGCCCTAAAAGGCTTAAGAAAACAGCCTAAAACAGCCTAAAACGGCATTTTCGGCATGCCGCCACCCATGCCGGGCATGCCTTTCATGCCGCCCAGCTGCTTCATCATCTTCATCATCCCGCCGCCCTTCATTTTTTTCATCATGCCTTGCATTTGCTCAAACTCCTTGAGCATGCGATTCACATCCTGCACCTGTACGCCCGCGCCCGCGGCGATGCGGCGTTTGCGGGTGGCTTTGATCAGATCGGGGTGACGGCGTTCTTTGGGCGTCATGCTTTGGATGATGCCTTCTTTGCGGCGAATATCTTTCTCCGCCCGGGTCATATCGGCCTCGGTAGCTTTGGCCGCCATCTGGGTGGGCAGCTTGTCCAGCATGCTGGACAGGCCGCCCATTTGCTTCATTTGCTGGAGCTGGCCCAAAAAGTCTTCTAAATCGAAGCCTGCACCGCTTTTGAGCTTGGCGGCCATTTTTTGCGCGGCCGCCATGTCGACGCCCGCAGTGACCTGTTCCACCAAGGCCAGGATGTCGCCCATGCCCAAGATGCGGCTGGCAAAGCGCTCGGCGTCAAACACTTCCAGGCCGTCGATTTTCTCGCTGGTACCGGCAAACTTGATCGGCACGCCAGTGATCTGCTTGACCGACAGGGCCGCACCGCCGCGCGAGTCACCGTCCGTCTTGGTCAGGATGATGCCGGTCAGTGGCAGTGCGTCTTTGAACGCCTTGGCGGTGTTGATGGCGTCCTGGCCTTGCATGGCATCGACCACGAACAGGGTCTCCACCGGGTTCACCGCTGCGTGCAACTGCTTGATCTCCAGCATCAGCGCTTCATCAATCGCCAAGCGGCCTGCGGTATCGACCAGCAGCACGTCAAAGTAATGCTTGCGCGCATAGTCCAGCGCGGCCAAGGCGATATCCACAGGTTTTTGATCGGGCGTGCTGGGGAACCACTCGGCACCGGCTTGTGCGGTGACGGTTTTGAGCTGCTCGATAGCCGCCGGGCGGTAGACGTCGCCCGAGACGGTCAGCACTTTCTTTTTGCGTTTGGTGATCAGGTGTTTGGCGAGTTTGGCTGTGGTCGTGGTTTTACCGGCACCTTGCAGACCCGCCATCAAGATCACAGCGGGCGGCTGGGCAGCCAGGTTGATGTCGGCCACGTAGCGGTGCAGGCCGTCGGGCGATGTCAGGTCGCCCATCGTCGCGGTGAGCTCTTTTTGCACCACGGCTACCAGGGCTTGGCCGGGTTTGAGTGAGCCTATGACCTCTTGGCCGAGTGCCTTGTCTTTCACGCGGGCAATAAAGTCGCGCACCACGGGCAGGGCCACGTCGGCCTCAAGTAGCGCCATGCGCACTTCACGCAGCATGTCTTGCACGTTGGATTCCGTGATCCGCGCTTGACCGCTGAGGGTTTTAACTAAGCGCGAGAGTTTGTCGGTGAGAGCGGATGCCATGGTGTAGAAGGTCAGGTGAGGGCAAGGGAATGCGGTGGCGGGCAGGGGGGGTGGCCCAAGCGGGTGAACTCAAGTATGCCAGTGCGGTAAATCAGGCACACCCGGGGTACACTTTGCACATGATTTTATCTGGTGGTTCGACCTTGGCGTGGATTTTGGGTATTTTGGCCATCTTGGCCTATGCCCTGCCTGCGGTGCGGCGCACACTGAGCCCGCAGACAGCCCGCATGGCACTATTGGCGGCCTGGGTGCTACATGGCGCGCTGCTGGCGGTGGCTTTGCTGGGCCTAGGCCAAGTCGATGCGGGGGGCGCACGCTTTGGTTTTGGCCCAGCGGTGTCCACTACGGCTTGGCTGATGCTGACGGTGTACGCACTGGAAAGCCGGTTGTACCCGCAGCTGCAGTCGCGCACTGTGCTGGCGGGTCTGGGCGCGGTGGCGGTGCTGCTGGGCTTGTGGTTTCCAGGCAATGTGCTGCATGCCCGCGCGTCGCTGTGGCTGCCGCTGCACTGGGCGCTGGGCATTGCATCGTATGGTTTGTTTGCGGCTGCCGTGGTGCATGCCTGGTTGATGACGCGCTCGGAAGCCCAAATGCGCCTGGGCGCTGCGGGGGACGCCAGCGAGGTGGGCGTGCCCTTGATGACCCTGGAGCGGCTGATGTTTGCTTTTGTGGTGGCCGGGTTTGTGCTGCTCAGTGCCACTTTGCTAGTGGGCTGGTGGTTCAGCGAATCGCTGTATGGCGCGGGCGTGGCCTGGAAGTGGAACCATAAAACCATTTTCTCGGTGCTGTCTTGGATGGCTTTTGCGCTCTTGCTGTGGGGCCGTTGGCAATGGGGCTGGCGCGGCAAACGCGCGGTGCGCATGCTGTATACAGGCGCGGGTCTGCTGCTGCTGGCCTATGTAGGGTCACGCTTTGTGTTGGAAATTATTTTGCAGCGGGTACCATGACAGGAAAATACTTACTTGTGGTGATTGTGGTTGCCGTGGCATTTTGGTTTTGGCGTACTAACCGCCAAAACGCTAAAGCGCAGCAAAAAAAATCTGCCCCTGCAAAATCCAGCGCGGCCAATGCAGGCCCTCCCCAACCCATGCTGCAATGCGCTGCCTGCGGCGTGCATTTACCGGCTACAGATGCTGTGGTGGGTAAACGCGGCAGCTACTGCACCGCTGCCCACCTAAGCCTGCGCGAGGGCTGATGCGCTTACCTACCCGTTCTACGCTGCCTCGTGAGCTGGATGCAGCTTATGGCTTGGATGAGGGGTTGCCGCGGCTGTGGCGCACCTTTATGGTGGCCCGGATTTTGGTGGCCAGTGTACTACTGGCCTTGATGGTGTATTTGCAGTTCACCGGACCCACGCCCACCACTGTCACGGCCTTGGTG
>JAYVDN010000123.1:0-3287 GCA_043749385.1 Polaromonas sp. | reverse complement strand
GGTGAGCGAGCACCACAGCCACCCCAGCATCGTCGGCACCGCGCCCGAGGTGCTGCTGGCAGCGATTGCCGCGCGCACGCAGCGCATCCGCATTGGCAGCGCGGGGGTGATGCTGCCGCACTACGCGCCGCTCAAAGTGGCCGAGCAGTTCAGGGTGCTGGACGCGCTGGCGCCCGGGCGGATTGACCTGGGTGTGGGCCGCGCGCCGGGTAGTGACCAACGCACCTCCGCTTTGCTGAACCCGAACCAGCGTGCCTCAGACGATTTTCCGCAGCAAGTGCTGCAGCTGCAAGCCTGGGTGCAAGAAGGAGCAGATTTGCCCGAAGGTGCCGCAGTGGACGGTCTGCCCGTGGGCCACCCCGGCTACGGTGTACACGCCTACCCGCAGGGCCCCACTGCGCCAGCGCTATGGATGCTGGGATCAAGCGACTACGGCGCGCAACTGGCCGCGCATTTTGGATTGCCCTACGCCTTTGCCCACTTCATCACCGACGGGCAGGGCGCACAGCAGGCGCTGGAGATTTACCGCAGTACCTTTAAACCCAGCGCCATCAGTCCCAAGCCCCACGCCGCCATTTGCGTGTGGGCACTGGCCGCTGACACCGAAGAGCAGGCTTGGGACATGTTCAAGCCCCGCGAGCGTTGGAAAATGGACCGCAACCTGGGCCACATTGGCGCGCTGCTGGCGCAGGAGGATGCCGACCGCGACTACAGCAGCGCCGAGTTGCTCCGCCTGAACGCGCTGCGCAAAAGCGCACTGGTAGGCACGGGTGCGCAGGTGGCCGAGAAGCTGCGGGCATTGGGCGCAGCGCTAGAGGTGGACGAAATAGCTGTGATTACCTGGACGCATGATGCGGCGGCGCAAAAGCGCTCCTACGAACTATTGGCCCAGGAATTGATAGGTAAATAGACTCGTAACCCAATAGAATATCGCGGTAGCAGCTACTAAATTTATAGTGATGGGAATACTACCATGCGTGCCCGCCATGTCGAAACCCACCGCGCCCACCGCATTGGCTGGCTGCGTGCGTCCGTGCTGGGCGCTAATGATGGCGTAGTGTCAGTGGCCAGCTTGGTGGTCGGCGTAGCGGCCAGCGGCGCCGCGCAGCAAACCATTTTGTTCACCGGCATTGCCGCGTTGGTGGCTGGCGCGATGTCGATGGCTGCGGGTGAATATGTGTCGGTGCAATCGCAGGCGGACACCGAAGAGGCAGATCTTGCGCGGGAGCGTGCCGAGCTGGCCGCTGACCCGGCGCACGAGCTAACCGAGTTGACTGCCATCTATGTGGGCCGAGGCCTCACCCAAGCGCTTGCGCACCAAGTGGCCACGCAGCTCATGGCACATGACCCCGTCATGGCCCACGCCCGGGATGAGCTGGGCATTACCGACATCTTGCGCGCCCGCCCTTTGCAAGCGGCCATGGCCTCCGCAGCCGCGTTTGCAGGCGGTGCGGTGTTTCCTATCGCCGCCGTGCTGCTGGCTCCTGCTGCACAAGTGGCCACGGTGGCCACTTTGACCACCCTTGTCGTGCTCGCTACTCTTGGTGCGCTCGCTGCTTACGCGGGCGGCGCCACCATGCTAAAGGGCGCTGTGCGAGTTGTGTTTTGGGGTGCCTTGGCCATGGCTGTGACGGCAGGGGTAGGGCGTTTATTTGGAGCAAATATATGATCATGCAAATGCAGGCTAAATATGCTGGTATAGCTTTTGCCCTAATTGGCATTGGCTTTGGCGCTCTGGCGCAATCACCCCCAAGCCTTGCGGGGCGCTACGCCGATACCCCTGACAGGAGCAGCGCCTACACCCTCGTTTTCAAGTCCGCGCCCATAGGCTATCTTTTGCTTATTGATAACCAAGAAGTACCTTTGCTCGCACTTGAGGCGGGTCTCTTGGCGGCTGTCAGCGAGGAGTTATTTAAAAGCCCGCCGCAGCAGACCCAACTGGCCTGCTACAACATGGACACGGCCTTTGTGTGCAGGGCAAAGTCTGGTCTGCTCTTGCCTGGGGCGCAAAAGCCGTTGGAGCACAATGTGTTTTTAGTGACTGAATCGTCACCGCGCAAACTGAAAGCGCAGCCTTTGTACAAGCTGCCTTGAGGTAACAAGGGTAGCGTGGAGAGCGCCCATAGCCTGCCTAACGGTCTGTTTTATTTTGCGCTTCGGGTTTTCCTAATGGCTAAGCGCGCAAGTACTGTCCACAATCCGTAAAACTCAAGCTATAGGAACAACAAAACCATGCAAAAACCCATCACCCCCGTAGCAGACCCTATCCAGCGCCTAAGCCCTCAATGCGGCTGCGACACCCCACGCCGGGGCTTTTTAAGCAGCATGCTCGCCCTGGGTGCCAGTGCCGCCCTGCCAGGCTGCGCCGCGCCGGGCGGTGCCAGCGCCATGCAAAACCGCATTGACACCCACCACCACCTGTTCTCCCCCGCCTACCTCGCCGAGCTGGCCAAGGTCAACCAGGCCCCGCCCATCGTGCGCAACTGGTCGGTGGCCCGCACGCTGGACGACATGAACAAAGCGGGCGTAGCCACCTCCATCCTGTCGGTCACTACTCCGCAAGTGGGCTTTACCGATGCCGCCAACGCCGCGCGCATCGCCCGGGAGAGCAACGAATGGGTGGCGCGCCTGGCGCAAGACAATAAAGGCCGCTTCGGCTCGTTCGCCATGCTGCCCATGCAAACCGCCGACGGCGCGCTGCGCGAGCTGGCCTATGCGCTGGACGTGCTCAAGGCCGACGGCATTGGCCTGCTCACCAGCTACGAAGACAAGTGGCTGGGTCACCCCAGCTTTGCGCCGGTGATGGACGAGCTGAACCGCCGCAAGGCTGTGCTCTACACCCACCCCACGGCCGCTGCGTGCTGCCGCAATTTGCAGAGCGAGATACCCACCACCGTCATCGAGTTTGGCACCGACACCACCCGCACTATCACCGACATCATCTTCTCCGGCACTGCAGCGCGCTGCCCCGACATCAGCTTTATCTTCTCGCACGCAGGCGGCACCTTGCCCTTCCTCACCGAGCGCCTGACCAAGCTGCCGATGCAAGATCCCAAGCTGGCCCCGCGCGTGCCCAAAGGGGTGCTGCATGAGCTCAAGCGTTTTTACTACGACACCGCGTGGTCTGCGCACCCTGGCGCATTGGCCTCTCTCACCAAGCTGGTGGATGTGTCGCAGATTTTGTTTGGTTCGGACTATCCGTACCGCACTGGCGAGGACAACGTGAAGGGCTTGATTGACTACGGTTTTTCTTCTGCTGATTTGCGCGCGATTGGGCGGGAGAATGC
>JAYVDN010000122.1:0-2726 GCA_043749385.1 Polaromonas sp. | reverse complement strand
CCACAGATCTTTCCACCCTGCCTATAGGCCGCAGCGTGGTGGTGATAGGCGGCGGTATGACGGCTGTGGATGCCTCGGTGCAGTCCAAGCTGCTCGGCGCAGAGAGCGTGCACATGGTGTACCGGCGTGGGCCAGAGACCATGAGCGCATCTAAAGAAGAGCAGGAATGGGCGCAAACTAATGGCGTCACCATCCACCACTGGCTGGCCCCTGCCGAGGTGCTGGGTGCCAACGGCCAAGTAACCGGCGTGCGCTTTGCGCGCCAAGCCATGGTGGGCGGCAAGCTTACGCCCACAGGCGAGATGCAGGTGATACAGGCCGACATGGTGTTCAAAGCCATTGGCCAGCAGCTGGGCAATGGCCTGCTAACCGAGGCGGGCTTTACGCTGAGCGGTGGCCGCATCGCCACCAATGCAGGAGGCCTCACGAATATCAAAGGCGTGTGGGCCGGTGGCGACTGCCGCGCTGGTGGGCTGGACTTGACGGTAGAGGCTGTTGAGCATGGCAAGCAATCAGCCAAAGGCATACACGCCATGCTGAGCGCAACAGCTTAAGCCCCTGCATGCACGCCGCTCCATTACGCCCCAACAGATTTTTGAAAGCACACCATGGCCTATCTGCACACCACTTTTGCCGGCATCAGTAGCCCCAACCCTTTCTGGCTCGCCTCCGCGCCGCCCACCGACAAAGCCTACAACGTCAACCGCGCTTTTGAGGCAGGCTGGGGCGGCGTGGTGTGGAAGACGCTGGGCGAGGCGGGGCTACCGCTGGTCAATGTAAACGGCCCGCGCTACGGCGCTTTGCTTACGCCGGATCGTCGCTTGATGGGCTTTAACAATATTGAACTGATCACCGACCGCGACCTGGAAATCAACCTCACCGAGATTGCCCAGTGCAAACGCGACTGGCCAGACCGCGCGTTGGTGGTGTCCCTCATGGTGCCCTGCGAAGAGCCCGCTTGGAAGGCCATTTTGGCCCGCGTGGTGGACACCGGCGCGGACGGGGTTGTACTTAATTTTGGCTGCCCCCACGGCATGAGCGAGCGAGGCATGGGTGCAGCCGTGGGCCAAGTGGCTGAGTACATTGAGATGGTCACCGCCTGGTGCAAGCAGCACACCCAGCTGCCGGTCATCGTCAAGCTCACGCCCAACATTACCGACATTCGCCTGCCTGCCCGCGCAGCCAAGCGCGGCGGCGCGGATGCTGTGTCGCTCATCAACACGCTGAACTCCATCATGGGCGTAGACCCCGCCACCCTCACCATGCAGCCCTCTACCGGGGGCAAGGGCTCGCACGGCGGCTACTGCGGCCCAGCGGTCAAGCCGATTGCGCTGAACATGGTGGCCGAGATTGCACGCGACCCACTGACTGCGGGTTTGCCTGTCTCAGGCATAGGCGGCATAGGCAACTGGCGCGACGCACTGGACTACATTGCCCTGGGGTCTAGCAACGTGCAGGTGTGCACTGCAGCCATGGTCTACGGTTTTAAAATTGTGCAAGAGATGACGGACGGCTTGTCTAACTATATGGATGAGATGGGGTTCAAAAGCGTGAGCGAGATTGTGGGCAAAGCCATACCCACTGTGTCTGACTGGAAGTATCTGAACCTCAACAGCATCTCCAAAGCGGTGATTGACCAGGACAGCTGCATCCAGTGCGGGCGCTGCCACATCGCCTGCGAAGACACCTCCCACCAAGCTATTACCAGCACGAAAGATGGCAAGCGCCATTTTGAAGTGATGGAGGACGAGTGCGTGGGCTGCAACCTGTGCGTCGTGGTGTGCCCTGTGCCCCAGTGCATCAGCCTGCGAGACCTGAAGCCTGGCGAGAAAGACGCGCGCACAGACAAAACCGTCATCGCTACCCACGGCGACTGGACTGGTCACCCACACAATTCGATGCGCACCGAGCAAACAGCCTGAGTGACTTGAGGTGCCTAAGTAGCGCAAGCGCAGCACCATTTTCGATAACCGCGTACCATTAATTACGCTTTTTATTTGCAGAGGACACCAGCCATGACCACTCTTCTTATTCGCGGCGGCACCGTCGTTAACGCGGACCGCTCCTACAAAGCCGACGTGCTATGCCAAGACGGCAAAATAGTGCAGGTAGGCGCAAGCCTGCAAGCCCCAGCGGGCACTACCGTGGTAGATGCAGGCGGCCAATACGTGATGCCCGGCGGGATTGACCCGCACACGCATATGCAGTTGCCCTTCATGGGCACGGTGACGATGGATGATTTTTACAGTGGCACCGCAGCAGGCTTGGCAGGCGGCACCACCATGATCATCGACTTTGTGATCCCCGACCCGATGGAGAACATTTACGCAGCGTTTAAAAAGTGGCGCGGCTGGGCTGAAAAATCTGCCGCCGACTACAGCTTTCACGTTGCCATTACCTGGTGGGATGAATCGGTTCACAAAGACATGGCCACCTTGGTGCAGCAAGAAGGTGTGAACAGCTTCAAACACTTCATGGCCTATAAAAATGCCATCATGTGCAACGACGAAACTCTGGTCAATAGCTTTAAGCGTGCCTTGGAGCTCGGTGCCATGCCCACTGTGCACGCCGAAAACGGCGAGCTGGTGTACCTGATGCAAAACGAAATCAAAGCGCGCGGCATCATGGGGCCTGAGGGCCACCCGCTGTCGCGCCCGCCAAGGGTAGAGTCTGAGGCCGCCAACCGCGCCATTGCCATTGCCGATGTGCTGGGCGTACCCATCTAT
>JAYVDN010000121.1:0-3338 GCA_043749385.1 Polaromonas sp. | reverse complement strand
TTTGATTTTTTGCAAAATCTGGCCAAAGGTGCAGCAGGCAATATCCCTCAGTTGCCCAACCCGGCCAATTGGGTAGCGCCCACGCTCAACGTGGAAGAGCTGGACAAACGCATTGGTGAGCTCAAAGCCGTGCAGTTCTGGCTGGACCAAAACGCCAAAGCCCTGGCCGCCACCATCACCGCACTGGAAGTGCAAAAGATGACCTTGGCCACCCTCAAGGGCATGAACTTCAACATGGGCGACGTGGCCAACGCCTTCAAACTCAAAGCCGCCGACACCATGGCCAGCGCCGTGACCAGTGCCAAAGACAAAGTGACCGAAACGGTAACGGGTAAAAAACCACCTTCCCGCAAAAGTTCCAAAGGCGTATCGCCGTCTGTAACGGGCATCATTGACCCGATGCAGCTGTGGAGCTCGCTGACCCAGCAGTTTGGCCAGATCGCCAGCAGCGCGATGAAAGACGTCGCCAAGCAAAACGCCATCGACACCACCAAGAACGTAGCCAAGGCCATGACCCAAACCGCTTTCAACACGGCTAAATCTACCGCAGGCCAAATGGCCAAAACAGCGGGTGACGCGGCCAGCCAAACCATGCGGCGCATGAGTGGCACCGCACCCGCCAAAAAGTCGCCCGCTAGCAAAAAAGTAGCTGGTCGCGCAACCAAAGCCAAGCGTTAGAGGCCAACTACTGTGAAAAAACTTTTCCCTTTTGGCCACGCCACGCACCCCCAGTGGCGCATGGCGGCCGGCCTGGTGCTGGCCCAGCTGCGCGCCCAGATGGCGTTGCACGACTATGCCCGCCAGCCCACCCTGGCTGTTCTCTACATTACCGACCATTACGCGGCGCATGCCGAGGCTATTTTGGAGCATCTCAGTGCCGAGCTGCCCAGCGTGCCGGATTGGGCCGGTACCGTAGGTGTAGGCATTGCGTCCAACAACGTCGAGTATTTTGACGAGCCTGCCATGGCCGTCATGCTGTGCGAGCTCCCGGGTGACCAATACCGCGTGTTCAGCGGCGTCGCGCCCCTAGGCTCACACCGGGGCTTTTTTGACGCGCATACCGCGCTGGTGCATGCCGACGGCAACACCCCTGACCTCTCCGAGCTGCTGCAAGAGCTGGCCCAGCGCACCGATGCAGGCTACCTGTTTGGCGGCCTGGCCGCCAGCCGTACCGGCACTGTGCAGTTTGCCATCAGCGGCAATGGTAATGTGAGCGGGCAAGGCAAAGCCAGTGGTGTGTTCCATGGGGGTTTGAGCGGTGTGGCCTTTGGTGAAGGTGTGGCCATGCTCTCGCGCGTGACCCAGGGCTGCGAGCCTGTGACCACGCCCGTGGGCAAGCGCTCGCCCCCGCGCACAGTGACAGCCTGTGAAGGCAATGTGGTGACGGAACTGAACGGCGAACCAGCGCTGGACATACTGCTGCAAGACTTGGGGGTACGGCTAGAAGAGCCGCACGAGGCGATGGAGAAGCTGCGCCATACTTTGGTGGGCATTACCGACGCAGGTGCCAGCGCAGCAACGCCGGCAGGCAACTTTGGCTCAGACACCCGCGTGCGCCACATCATTGGCCTGGACCCGGTGCGCAAAGGCGTGGCGGTGGCCGATGTGCTGCAGCAGGGCTCCACCATGGTGTTTTGCACCCGCAACGTCGAGGCGGCCCGGCGCGACCTGGTGCGCATTTGCGCCGAGATACGCGAAGAGCTGGAGCCTGCGGAATTATCGTTAGAGGCCGCAACGGGCTTGATGGCCGACCGCGCCGACGCAGCGCCCACGCCAGCGCGCAATATTGCCGGTGCCATCTATGTCAGCTGCGCAGGCCGCGGTGGCCCGCACTTTGGCGCCCCCAGCGCCGAGCTGCAACTGATTCGCCATGCCTTGGGCGACGTGCCCTTGGTGGGCTTTTTTGCCGGCGGCGAGATTGCGCACCAGCATGTGTATGGGTACACCGGGGTGTTGACGGTGTTTACCGGGCAGTGAGCGCCATCAGTCCTGTACGCCCAACTGTGCAGCGACCATGGTAGCGCGCCGTGATACCGACAGTAGTTCACCAAGCCGCTACGCAGTCATTCTTAAAACAAAAGCCAAGTGCTTTCACACTCCCGCACATGTTCAACAACCTGCGCTCGAAAGCCATGGCCACCCACCCCCTTCGCTCTGTCAAAGCCCATCAACCCACTGCGCCTACAGCGCATGGCGCGCGCACAGCGCCACTGTCCGCCGTAGAGCAACGCCTGTTGACCATTGGCACTTGCCTGGTCGCGTTGGCCTTTATAGGCGCGCTGTTTGGCAGCGATATTGCCCAGCTGCTGCACTTGCAGCTCAATGCCCACGGCCACACCCATGTGCATGCGCATGGCCACCCCTTTGTCGACGCCCGGGTGCTATGGGGCATACCCAATGCGATGGACGTGCTGAGCAATCTGCCCTTTGTCGGCATGGGCCTGTGGGGCTTTTACGCCTTGCATCGCGCGCCGTTGGTTGCCACGGCCACGCGCCAAGCCGCCACGGTGTTCTTTACCGGTTTGTTGCTTACGTGCCTGAGCTCCAGCTTCTACCATTGGGCCCCGCATGCCTGGGGCTTGGCACTAGACCGCGCAGGAATGGCCGTGGCTTTTGCAGGCGTGCTGGGCTTGGCCTGTGCCGAGCGCGTAAGCCTGCGCGCTGCGCCGTGGGTGTGGGGCAGCGTGTTGGCTGCCGGTATGCTGGCCATCATGCTGAACTTTGCTGCCGGAGTGATTGCGCCTTGGGCGGTGGTGCAGTTTGGCGGTATGGGCGTTGTGCTATGGGCTGCAATGCAGCGCGCACAGAGTGGCACGCTCGGTGTGCATTGGACGGTGTTGATTGCCATTTACGCAGTAGCCAAGCTGCTGGAGCTAGGGGACGAAGCAGTGTTCCATGCTACGCAAGAAGTTGTTTCAGGCCACAGCCTTAAACACATCGCCGCCAGCTTGGCTGCGTTGCCCGTCATCCATGCTCTGCGACATAATGCCAAGCACGGTGACAAGGCGGCTGCAAACCATGCCTGATCATCCCTACACTAATAACGACAGGAGCCCCATGCAGTCCACACCCGCCACTACGGTTGCCGAAACTAGCAGCAGCAGCAACAGCGCCAGTGCCAGTGCCAGTGCCAGTGCCAGTGCCAGTGCCGCCGGTGCTGCCATCGACTGATAACACGCTGGTGGTTGGCGTGCTGCCCAATGTGGCCGCTGCCACGTTGATCCCGCAATACGAAAATTTGAAGCGCTACCTTGAGCGCGTCGGTGGCCAGAAAGTGCGCATCGTGGTGCCCGGCAGCTTCAAGGCGTTTTTCGACAGCATGATGAACGGTGAGTTCG
>JAYVDN010000120.1:0-4655 GCA_043749385.1 Polaromonas sp. | reverse complement strand
GCCAAAGATCTAGCAGGCAAACTTTTGTCTTTGACCGATACGTTTAGCTAATGCAAAATTTCTCGATTACGCCTAGCACCATGCTGGACACCCTTTGGGGCAATCGCAGCTTGATACGCTCCCTAGTTACCCGTGAGGTGGTGGGCAGATACCGGGGGTCATTCTTTGGAATCTTATGGTCATTTTTTAACCCTGTCTTCATGCTGTTGGTCTACACCTTTGTCTTTAGCGTGATCTTCAAAGCCAAGTGGAGCAGTGGCAGCGACTCTAAGACCGAGTTTGCCTTGGTATTGTTTGCCGGGTTGTTGGTGTTTAATTTGTTTGCTGAGTGCATTGGGCGGGCACCAGGTCTTATTTTGTCCAATGTCAACTACGTTAAAAAAGTGGTCTTCCCGTTGGACATTTTGCCTTGGGTTTCTCTTGGCTCCGCATTGTTTCATACCGTTATCAGTTTGGGGGTATGGCTGCTGGCCTATCTCATATTGTTCGGCCTACCGCACCTCAGTGTCCTTTGGCTCCCCCTGGTGCTCTTGCCTTTGGTTTTGTTTATTATGGGTTTAAGCTGGGCGCTAGCGTCTCTAGGCGTTTTTCTGCGGGACGTATCGCAGTTTATTGGTTTGCTTATTACTACACTGATGTTTTTATCGCCCATTTTCTATCCTGTCACTGCATTGCCAGAAAACTATCGCGCCTTGTTATTCCTTAACCCTCTGACACCCGCTATCGAAATGGCACGCGACATACTTTTTTGGGGCAAAGCACCCGATCTAGCTATGCTGGCGGTGTACACCGTTGCAGCCTCACTCATTGCTTGGCTAGGATTTGCCTGGTTTCAAAAGACACGCAAAGGCTTTGCTGATGTCCTCTGATGTTGCCATCAAGGTAGACAGTTTAAGCAAGTGCTACCAGATCTATGATCGCCCACAAGACCGCCTCAAGCAAATGGTCATGGGTAAGCTTAGCCGCAACAGCAAGCAGTACTACCGCGAATTTTGGGCATTGAAAGACGTCTCCTTTGAAGTTAAAAAAGGACAGACGGTAGGGATCATTGGCCGAAACGGCAGTGGCAAAAGTACCTTGCTACAGATGATTTGCGGCACACTCAACCCTACGAGCGGCAGTATCACCACCCAAGGGCGCGTAGCCGCATTACTGGAGCTAGGCAGTGGGTTTAACCCAGAGTTTACGGGGCGTGAGAACGTATACCTGAACGCAAGTGTGCTGGGCCTAAGCCACGCCGAAACAACCGCGCGCTTTGACGACATTGCTTCCTTTGCCGACATTGGCGAATTTATCGATCAAGCTGTTAAAACTTACTCATCGGGCATGATGCTTCGCTTGGCTTTTGGCGTTATTGCCCATGTCGATGCTGACATCTTGGTGATTGACGAAGCACTGGCTGTGGGTGACGCATTTTTCACCCAAAAATGCATGCGATTTTTACGCAAGTTTATGCAGACCAACACTGTTCTGTTTGTGAGCCATGACACCGGCAGCGTAAAAGGCCTCTGTAGCGAAGCCATTTGGTTGGACAAAGGTCAAGTTAAAGTAGCGGGCGGCGTAGAAAATGTCACCAAGGAATACAACGCAAGTATTCTCAACCAGTTCGCAGACTATTCCAGCCATCAAATCAAAATTGAAAAAACCCACAACCCTGCAACCCAACATATTCAAAACCGCGAGGCCATTGGTACATCTACGGTTGAACTGTTCGACAATATCGCCTTTTCAGACGGGTGGAAAACGGGTGCGGCTGAGATCACCGCGGTGGCCATGGTAGACCCTGAAACACACCGTACGGTTGCCACTTACGAGGGCGGAGAGCGGGTGACGTTTCAAATTGAAGCAAAAACAAACGATCCATTGTCTAGCCCCATTCTTGGTTTTTATATCAAAGACAAAACGGGGCAATCCCTCTTTGGCGAGCATACCTACACCTACATGCCGCAGCAGCTCAACACACAGGCTGGTGACACCCTTCGGGCCAATTTTACTTTCACGCTGCCCTATCTACCCGATGGCGTGTATGCCGCCACGGTGTCCATTGCCAGTGGCAACCCCTACGTGCACACACAACACCATTGGTTGCATGACGCTGTAGTTTTCAAAGTCCAATCGTCCAAACTGCGCCATGGGCTAGTAGGTATCTTGTTTGAGAAAGTTGAGTTTGAAATTGTCAATGTCTGACCCTATTCATAGCCACATCGCCCCCCTAGAAGACACTGACCCTCGCGTCACCGTTGGGCGCTTTACCTATGGCACGCCGCATATTGCCATGTTTGCCGACAATGAGCGGGTCACCATCGGATCGTTTTGCTCTATTGCTTCGCATGTCACCATCTTTGGTGGGGGCGAGCATCGAACCGATTGGATATCCACCTTCCCCATGCGCATTGCGTTTGGCCTGGACGGGCAACACCAAGACGGGCACCCAGCCAGCAAAGGGCCTACCACTATTGGGCATGATGTATGGCTGGGCACTGGATGTATGATTTTATCGGGTGTAAGCATCGGCCATGGTGCTGTGATTGGCGCCGGCGCAGTAGTTACGGGTAACGTAGCACCCTATGCTATTGCAGCAGGTAACCCGGCACGCACTATTCGCCATCGCCTTAAGCAAGACGAGATAGATGCATTGCTCGACATCCAGTGGTGGGACTGGCCACTTCAGGCGATCCGTGATGCGGCTCCGCTACTGTCTTCAAACGATATCCAAGGCTTGAAGCAGTTCGCACTCAACTTACGCATAAAAGTATAAGCCTGCTGCCCATGCAACTCTCTAAGATTCTGAACCGAGATGCTAACAATCTGGATATTTTTAGAGTCATTGCAGCCTGCATGGTGGTGTATGGGCATGCCTACGCAATTTCGCCGCAAACTGGGCACAGAGATCTGGTGGGCGCACTACTTGGTTTCGATTATTCTGGCTCGTTAGGCGTCAAAATATTTTTCTTCTTGAGCGGGCTGGTCGTCACCAACACCTTGCTGGTGAAACGCAACCCTGTCCAGTTTGCGATTGCAAGATGCTTCAGAATCTGGCCCGCATTGTTTTTTACGGTATCGATGTGCGCATTTGTATTGGGGCCCATGCTTACCAAGTTACCTCTGACAGACTATTTTTCCAATCCGGCAACCTACCAATACGTATACAAAAACCTATTGCTAAAAATCACCTACGCCCTTCCCGGCGTTTTTAGTGCCAATCCACTTAAAGACTCCGTCAATGGCTCTCTTTGGTCTATTCCCCATGAGGTGGCGGCATACTTGGTGCTGCTGTCTCTGTACCTCATGCGCGTGTTCAACACCAGAACATTGTCAATATTAATATTCCTTGTGATATTGGTTGATCCGCTAACAGGCAACAAGCTGCTGCTGACTTGGTTGCCCCAAAATAACGAAATTACTTTGCTGGCGCCGTGCTTTGCTTTTGGCTCTCTTCTAGCGATCTGGAAGGAACAAATCACCATTGACAATCGTTTGGTACTGGCCTTGTGGACCATCTACTTTATTTTCAAAGCGTCCCCCTACAATTTTTACTTTCTTTACGCTGCACTGTTTATCTCCATATTGCACCTGTCTAGATTGCCTGTTCTGGTGCGGCATAAACCCAAGGCGGATATTTCCTACGGAATCTACCTATGGGGCTTTCCAGTGCAGCAAATCATTGCTTCACAATTCCACGAGCAAGGCGTAATATTCAACCAACTATCGTCCACGCTGCTATGTATAGCAATGGGTTTTGCGTCGTGGCATCTTATAGAGAAAAAAAGCATTGCCGTTGGGGCTAAAGTCGGTAGACTTGTGTCCAGCATTGACTAACGGGAACGGCACGAGGTGAGTTTCATTTTTGAGTGATCTCAATCTGCCTGGATATCTTTACTTTTCACGCTGTAGCGGTATGATTTTTGGAAGTGTGTTTGCATATGGCTCTTCCATACAGTAGAACAATTGAATAAGAATTCGGGAGCCTCAATTAGTTTTTCAAGGAGTTGGCCCAATGCGTACCTATCTGTTGCCGCAGATCAGAAAGTTGTTTTTTACTGGTTGCGTTATCGCATTGACCAACGCCCTGTTGGCATGCGGGGGCTCTGGGGGAACAAGCACTGTGAATGGCAGCGTTGTGCAGCCGCCAAGTACCGGTATTGTGCCGGCACCCTTCCCACGAGCAACCGCTTCATTTACGGCAGGCGACGGGACTGCATTGTCGAAAACGCATGAGGATAGGGTTGATCAGCGAGCGATATGGCAAACGGACGGCACATCCGAAGGGACAAAGCTTATCAACGCTGTTCGGCCCATTCATGTGACCGAAGGCACCAATTTCAAAGGGGCCGTTTACTATGTTGCAGACGATAGAATTCACGGTGACGAATTGTGGAAGTATGACCTGACTGGCAAAACTTACACGTTGGTAAAGGATATCTACCCTGGCCCGTTGGGTTCAAGCATCGCCAGTCTGACAGTATTGAATGACACCCTGTTTTTCGTGGCTGACGATGGCGTTCACGGAAATGAAGTGTGGAAATCTGATGGCACTACCTCAGGTACTGTGATGGTTAAAGACATCAATCCAGGCGCGGCTGGTAGCGTGTATTTTTCTACATTTGATCCGTTCTATCTTGCACCTCCCAAGGATTTTTTTCCATATAGAGGAG
>JAYVDN010000119.1:0-2455 GCA_043749385.1 Polaromonas sp. | reverse complement strand
CGGCCAACGTCGTCGCCGTGGCAGTTTTCTTTGCCACCGCACTGGGTCGCGTCAATCGGCTCATCCACCGAGACAATGATGTCGGCAATGGTGATGTCGGCTGCCTTACGGCCCAGCGTGTAGCCGCCACCGGGACCCCGGGTGGACTCAACCAGCTCGTGGCGGCGCAGCTTGCCAAACAGTTGCTCCAGGTAGGAAAGTGAAATTTGTTGGCGCTGACTGATAGCCGCCAAAGTAACGGGGCCAGAATTCTGGCGCAAGGCCAGATCAATCATTGCAGTGACCGCAAAACGGCCTTTAGTAGTGAGACGCATAGCAAGCTCCTTTAGTGCCTACAGTTTTTGGATACTTATGCGCTTTTGGCGCATAAGCGTTAGTCTCCGCCCATCCCAGCCTTATGGCTTATGTATCATTCAGGTTCTTCTTATTGAACTGGAAAGCTTTAGCGCTTTTTCTCAGTTCCCGACAATTACCGTCAAGTATACCTCATAACTGAGCGGTCTGCTCGGGTATTGCTCCTTACTTACAAGTCAAGAAGCTTTCAGACTGTGTGCTAAAACTGCCACTAAGCCATCGCAAGCCGACTCGGCCAAGTCCAGCACCCGCTCAAAATCTGCCTCCACCCCATGGTATGGGTCTGACACCACTGCGCCAAGCGTTGCGCCCTGCCCTGTTTGTGCTCCCGAAAACTCCATAAGCAATTTAAGTTTAATGGCATATTGGGGCGGGCAGTCAACTTGCAAGAGCGCCAAATTATCCCAGTCCATCGCCAAGATCAGATCAAAGTCGGCGTAGTCATCTGCCGTAATCTGCCGGGCTTGGAGGCGCGACAAATCGTACCCCCGGCGCAGCGCATGCGCCTGGCTGCGCTCGTCGGGCGGGCTGCCGGGGTGGTAGTTATGTGTGCCAGCGGACTCAATATGCACCATGCGGGTCAGTCCGGCCTGCGCCACTTTAGCCCGCAGCACACCCTCAGCCGTGGGGCTTCGGCAAATGTTGCCCATGCACACCATCAGCACCGATATTTCCTGCGCCTGCGCACTGCCGGATGGGTGGGGGGACAAAACGTTCAACTGGAGTCTCCTTGAGGCAAATGCACTGCCCGATAGCCATGAATTTTATACTAAATGAGCCGCTAGCCCAATAGAATATCGCGGGAGCAGCTACTTAATACATAGCGTTTGCCTAACCTCAAGCAGCCGCCAGCGGCACGATGTGGTCGCCCCCACTGGCCCCAAAGGCCTGCTCGCGCAGCAGCGCCAACTGGTCGCGCACGCGGGCAGCTTTTTCGAAGTCCAGGTTCTTCGCATGCTCCATCATCTGCTTTTCTAAGAGCTTGATGCGTTTGGACACGTCTTTCTCGCTCATGTCTTCCACATGCGCGCGATCCAGGTCGCGCTGCTCGTTGGCTTTGCTGGCCTTGTCGCTGTACACGCCATCAATCAGGTCGCGCACCTTCTTGACGATGGACATGGGGGTGATGCCGTTGTCCAGATTAAACTGGGTTTGCTTGACGCGCCTGCGCTCGGTCTCGCCGATGGCCTTGGTCATGCTGTCGGTCATTTTGTCGGCGTACAAAATGGCCCGACCGTTCAGGTTCCGGGCGGCGCGGCCGATGGTTTGAATCAGTGATCTTTCCGAACGCAAAAAGCCTTCCTTGTCGGCATCCAAAATCGCCACCAAGCTCACCTCCGGAATGTCCAGGCCCTCACGCAACAGGTTAATGCCCACCAGCACGTCAAAGGTGCCCAGGCGCAGGTCACGCAAAATCTCTACCCGCTCTACGGTGTCTACGTCAGAGTGCAGGTAGCGCACCTTGACGCCGTTGTCGGCTAGGTAGTCGGTAAGTTGCTCGGACATGCGCTTGGTTAAAGTAGTGATCAGCACGCGCTCGTTTTTGTCCACCCGAATGCGAATTTCTTGCAGCACGTCGTCCACCTGGCTGGTGGCGGGGCGCACCTCGACCTCGGGGTCTACCAGGCCGGTGGGGCGTACCAGCTGTTCCACCACCTGGCCTGCGTGCTCGTTCTCATAGGCGGCGGGCGTGGCGCTGACGAAGATGGCCTGGCGCATCTTGGTTTCAAACTCTTCAAACTTAAGCGGCCGGTTGTCCAGCGCGCTGGGCAGGCGAAAGCCGTATTCCACCAGCGTGGTTTTGCGCGAGCGGTCGCCGTTGTACATGGCGCTGAGCTGCCCCATCATTTGGTGGCTCTCGTCCAGAAACAGCAGCGAGTCTTTGGGCATGTAGTCAGTGAGTGTGCTGGGCGGGCTGCCGGGGGGCGCGCCGCTCAGGTGGCGGGTGTAGTTCTCAATGCCTTTGCAGTGGCCTATTTCGCTCAGCATTTCCAGGTCAAACCGGGTGCGTTGCTCAATGCGCTGGGCCTCAACCAGTTTGCCTTGTTTGACAAAATAATCAATCCGATCGGCCAGCTCCAATTTGATGGTTTCAATCGAC
>JAYVDN010000118.1:0-7343 GCA_043749385.1 Polaromonas sp. | reverse complement strand
GTGTAATTTGCGGTGTGACTTCTAACTTCAAGTTGGCCTTTCTAAAGGCTATGGATGTAGCACCACTAGAGGTGGCGACCTGGTAAGGAAGCTCGGTACCTTGCTCAATCAATGCTCGAGTTTGGTCAGCCGTCACAACACGGGGGCTGGACACCACTTTACCCTTGCCGTCGGCCTCTAAAGCGCTTAACTCCAGTAGCAGAAACCTATTTGCCGCTTGGCTGAAAATAGAAAGACCAATGCTGGCGGGGTTAAACCCGCCTTGGCCTACAGCTGGCAAATTGACGAATGTTGCTTCGGTGGTATCGATTTGACCTGTGACGGCACCTGTAGTTTTCCCAACAGCACTATAGCTACCGCCAAATGCGACCCTGTTGCTGCCTAACAAGTTGTACCCAGCGTCGCCGCCGCGCACCCCACGTAAATCCGCACCGCCCAGTTTCACACCCAATGATCGACCAAAGGTATCAGACGCCTCGACTATCCTGGCTTCAATAAGAACCTGCCTTACAGCGATATCTAGTTTAGAAATTAAATTTTGAATAGCTTCTAGCTTCGAAGGTATGTCAGTAACGAAAAGCTGGTTAGTCCGTGGTTCAGCAATCACACTGCCTCGTGGTGACAAAATGCGGGTACTGTTTTGATTGCCACCGGAGCTCTGACCAATTTGTGCGGCGATATCGGCTGCCTTGGTGTAATTGAGTTGAAAAGCTTGCGACCTTACCGGCTCAAGACCCTGTAAAGCTGCAACCGATTCCAACTCCAATTTTTCTTTGGCGTTAATCTCTTCTTTGGGCGCAATCCATAAAACATTGCCTGTTTTACGCATACCCAAACCTTTGGACTGCATGATGATGTCTAAGGCCTGATCCCAAGGCACATCTTTTAACCTCGGAGTCACCCCGCCTGCAACAGAATCTGATGTGATAACGTTGAAGTTAGTGAAGTCTGCGATGACTTGCAGCAGCGATCTGACTTCAATATTTTGAAAGTTTAACGATAACTTCTCACCGTTGTATCCAACGCCTTTGGTCAATTTTGAGGGGTCAATTTTTTGCTGCCGTACTTCCAAAACAAACTGACTGTCACTTTGATAGGCGCTATGTTCCCACTGGCCCTTAGGCTCTACCACCATGCGAACGCGATCGCCCGACTGGAAAGTAGAAATTAACTGGATCGGCGTGCCAAAATCGCCAACATCCAACCGTCGGCGCAGGCCTTCAGGCAGAGAGGTTTTCAAAAACTCAATGACAAGATTTTGTCCTTGCTGCTTGATGTCAACACCTACCTGGTTATTTGCCAAGTCAACTACCAGTCGGCCAGCGCCATCAGGAGCGCGTCTGAAATCTATATCCTTCAAGGGTGCTGACTCACGATTTCTGTTTTCAGCAAACGTGGTTTGAGGCTGGTTAGACGATGCTGCGGCGGTACTGGGTGCGCCCACGGCATCGATAAAAATTAGCAATGATTTGCCTTGTATCTCCGCTTTGTAACTGGTGGCTTGTTTCAAATTGAGTACCAACCGTGTTCGCTCGCCCGCTTGCACAACGTTAGCAGACTTGATATTGCCTTGATTAATCTCAACCTGCGATCTGCCTAGCGCATTGCCAACTCCAGGAAAATCTAGCGCTATTCGGGCAGGGGATTGAATCGTAAAACCAGTAGGCACGGCAGATAGCGCTTGAGATAAGTCTACACGCACCACCTCTACCCCGCCCTGAATTGATGCCGCTACTGATTCAATTGTATTTTGTGCATTTGCTGCAAGCGCACTAAGCGCAAGCCCCACCATCGCCAATACGCGAATCGTACGCACCAGCGTAAGTGTTGTATGTCTCATCATTTAGACCTCTCTTGTAGCTGCATGCTGGCTTGACGCTCGATCCATTCGCCCGCTGCGTCTTGCACAATTTCTCTTAAAGACACTTCGGTCTCGCTAACCTTTGTGACTTTTCCATAATTTTGGCCAAGGTAATTGCCAACTTTGACCTGGTACAACAGGTTATCGACTTTAACCAGAGCAACAGTTTTGCCCGCTGGCAACAGGCTGCCCACAAGTGTCATTGAGTCTAGTGGAAACGCCTCCAGTGGCTCTTTACGACGATTCAATTCCGGAGCTACCAGGCCAGCATTCGCCGTAGCTTGGGCAGAATCTCGCTTTAATGCTTGCGTCAATTTTTGACTGCTGAATGGTTCTACTGCCGCCTCTTGCCCATAGGGCGCAGGACTAAACCTCTTGGGCGCCGGAATAGGCACCACTGTGGGCTTTGAAGCGTTTCGTTGGTCCGTCATCCATCGCTGAATGTCTTCTTGCTCTTCACCAAAACATCCAACCAAGGCCGCAGAACAAAGGGCCGCACAGCTAAGTACAGTGAAATTTAAAAATTTCATTTTTTAGCTCCAGGCGCGGTGGCTTTACGCTGCGCTGCGACTTCTTCTTGATCCAGATAACGGTAAGTACGCGCGGTCGCCTCCAAGCCAATCGAGCCATCTTTGGCTGGACTAACAGAAAGATTGTTTAGAGTGACGATACGAGAAAGATTGGCAATATCGGAAGCAAAAGCGCCCAGATCGTGGTATTTGCCTATAACGCGCATTGAAATTGGCAATTCTGCGTAATACTCTTTCACACTGACCACACCGGGTTTAAAAAAATCAAAGAGCAAACTTCTGCCCAATCCAGCCTGATTAATGTCTGACAGCAAGGCATCCATCTCTGCTTTGCTAGGTAATTGTTTTTCCAATTGCGTCACATACTGCTGAACCTGCTCGCGTTGTTTTTTTAACGCATCTAAGTTTACAGCCTGAACCAACTTTTTTTGATAGTCGTCTCTGAGCTTAAGCTCTTTAGCTTGCTCTGCTTTTAGGTCTTCGTCCGAAGAGCTTAGCCATGCGAACCATAAGCCAGCGATTACAGCAATGGTTACCAGCGCACATAAGCCATAGCGTGGGAGGCTAGGCCAAGTGGATGGGTCGTTTGGACTGAGTCCTTTAAATTGAGAGCCGATTTTCTCTTGAATAGAGGCAAAATCAATGTTTACTTTGGGAGCGGTGGCCATTTTCAATTAACTCCCTTATGGCTTCTTAACTGCTAGAGCTGCTGATGAGCTTATGGTGGGAGGAACTACTGCGGCGCTAGCAGCAGCTTTCACCAAATCAGTTGGTTTGCGCAACTGCACTTTGACGGAGAAATTAGCAACTCTCCGAATGTCTTTGGGCGTCAAACTTACACTAGCTGCCACAATTTCAATCAACTCCGGACGCGCAAACCATTCACTTGAATTGGCCAAGTTTCGCAACAACTCCGACACGCGCTCATTAGATTGGGCAACTCCCAGCAAGGATACGTTCGAGCCCTCTTGCTTCATGGAGTTCACGTACACGCCGTCTGGTAATTGCTTAACCAACTCATTAAGCAAATGAACGGGCATGTTTCTATCGGACTGAAGATCTTCAACAGCTTGTTGCCTGGCTCGCAAAGCCGCAATTTCCGCTTGCAAGGTTGCGACATCTTTGATCTGCACTTCGAGTTTTTTTATCTCACTTTGCAAAAAAGTATTTTTACTTTGCTGGCTAGATATCTGTGCTTGGTACCACACGTAGACGGCACCACAGATTAAACCACCTAACAATGCAGCTGCACCCAACGTTACGAAAAAGGCTTCTTTACGCCGTTTTCGCGCCGCCTCTCGGTGCGGCAAAAGGTTAATCAGTATCACTGTAAAAACCTCCGCATAGCTAGGCCACAAGCACTGAGATAAGAAGGTGCTTCACGGCGCATTTTCTTCTCGCGCACACCGCCGCCCATTGCCATGCCCTCAAAGGGGTTAAGCACTTGGCAGGCAAAAGATGTTTGGACTGTAATCGCCTCCGTCAGCCCGGGCAAAGATGCAGATCCACCGGCCAGCATGACGTAGTCAACTCGGTTGTGTGGCGTGCTGGTAAAGAAAAACTGCAATGCGCGACCGATTTCTTGTGCAAGATTCTCTACAAAGGGGCGTAGCACACCGCTTTCGTAATCCTCTGGGAGATCACCGCTGCGTTTTTTTGTTTCTGCTTCTTCAGGGGAAAATCCGTATTGGCGAACAATCAGTTGCGTTAATTGGGCGCCGCCAAAGGCTTGGTCGCGGTCATACAGCACTTCATCGTTACGAATCACTTGCATGCTGGTCGTCATAGCTCCCACTTCAAACAAGGCGACCATGGTGTCCACGCCTTTATTAGGCAGTCCGTCAATTAAGCGCCCTGTCGCCAGACGCGAAGCGTAGGATTCTACATCCACCACCACTGGTTTGAGCCCGGCGGCCTCTGCCAAGCCTTGGCGATCTTGAACTTTTTCTTTGCGTGAAGCTGCAATCAGCACATCAACATCACCGGCAGAACTCGAGCTCGGGCCCACCACGCAAAAATCCAAACTCACTTCATCCAACGAAAATGGAATGTACTGATTGGCCTCTGATTCAACCTGAAGCTCCAGTTCCGCATCGCTCATTCCGCCAGGTAATACTATTTTCTTAGTAATCACAGCAGAAGCAGGTAAAGACATGGCAACGTTTTTGGTTCTTGTGCCGCTCTTTTTCACCACGCGGCGCACCGCTTCGGCTACTTCTTCAAATTTTTCAACATTGCCGTCGGTAATCCAGCCCTTCTCTAGTTGTTCGACGGCGCAGCGCTCCAACACGAGCCCGCCATCTTTGCCACGGCCAAGCTCAACCAGCTTGACACTGGACGAACTGATGTCCAAACCAATGAGTGGCGCTGGTTGGCGACTGAAAAGCGATGCGAATGGAATCAAATTGAACTCCGCTGGTGTCTGAATTTATGAATGAGGAGCTGAAAGATTGTGCTTCTAAACTTAAGAAATTACTTCAATGCTATCAGTAAGCACGTTGAACTGCAACGATTTTTTCCTTTTTACTGGTATGCCAACGTTGTCAAAATCCCACGCTTTTGAATAAGTCTACTCGGTGACTTTATCAAGTTTTTTGTAAAAAATAGTCAAACTGCCAGAGCCTGTGGGCTACTTGCAACGCGTTACGCGGGCTAGTTCAGCAGTAACAGGCTGGCGTTTCTATAATCAAGCATGCCGACTTGGCAGTTAACTTAACGCGCCTCGCCAGCCCGTTGCAAGCATCTCTTTCATGCCCGCCTCCAACCCATCGCCCGAATCCAATTCATCCAGTACGCGGTTGCTCCGGCAGCCATGGTCACGCACGGTAGCTAAGGTCTTCATGTGGACAGGAGTGGTTGCACTAGCCGGCGCGGTAGCGGTGCTTCTGGTCATTGCCACTTCTTTGGCTGTCGCTTACCCCAATCTTCCAGATATCTCGGACCTGTCGGACTATCGACCTAAATTGCCGTTGCGGGTATTTGCAGCCGACGGCGCCCTGATCGGTGAGTTTGGCGAAGAAAGACGAAATTTTGCGCCGATCAAAGAGATTCCCAAGGTCATGATTGATGCGGTGCTAGCTATTGAAGATGCTGGTTTCTATCAGCATGGGGGGGTGTCATATAGAGGATTTTTACGCGCCGCCATAGCCAATCTGAAAAAAGCCAAGAGCGAGGGGGCCTCCACCATCACCATGCAAGTGGCACGCAACGTCTATCTCTCCTCTGACAAAAACTATATGCGCAAGATTTACGAGATCTTGCTCACGTTCAAGCTTGAGCATTTACTCAGTAAAGACCATATTCTCGAAATCTACATGAACCAGATTTTCTTGGGTAACCGCGCTTATGGCTTTTCTGCTGCCAGTGAGGCTTATTTTGGCAAACCTCTCAAAGACGTGTCAATTGCACAAGCGGCCATGCTGGCCGGATTGCCTAAAGCCCCCTCGACTTTTAACCCCATCGTCAACCCCACCCGCGCGCGCATTCGCCAGCAATACATCATTGAGCGCATGGTGGAGAACGGCTTTATCACCCAAGCGCAGGCTGATGTTGCCAAAGAAGAAGACATCAAAGTGAGAACTGGTCCGGACGCTACGCGCGTACATGCTGAATATGTAGCAGAGACGGTGCGCCAACTCATTTTTGCTCAGTATGGCGATGAGGCCTACACCCGTGGACTGAACGTCACCACCACCCTGCGCAGCAACGAGCAACAAGCCGCCTACCGTGCGCTGCGCAAAGGTATTTTGGATTTTGAGCGTCGCCAAGTCTACAGAGGGCCTGAGAAATTTATAGATCTGCCTAAAGACCCCAAAGAGGCAGACGAGGCGATTGATGAAGCACTGGCAGAGCGCCCCGATAACGACGAAATCATGTCAGCGGTAGTGCTAGAGGCCAATTCGCGCAGAGTCGTGGCGATGCGTCAAAACAGCGAGCGTATTGAGATAGTGGGCGACGGGCTGCGTCCCGTGCAGTCTGGCTTGGCTGATAAAGCTGCGCCCACTTTGAAGATTCGGCGCGGCGCGATAGTTCGGGTGGTAAAAACATCCAAAAACACTTGGGAAATGACGCAGTTGCCTGAGGTAGAAGGCGCGTTTGTGGCCATTGACCCACGCGATGGCGCCATTCGCGCCTTGGTGGGTGGGTTTGATTTTGAGAAAAACAAATTCAACCATGTGATGCAGGCGTGGCGCCAGCCAGGCTCCAGCTTCAAGCCATTTGTTTACTCGGCTGCGCTTGAGCAAGGCATCACGCCCGCCACAGTAATTAACGACTCCCCATTGTTTTTTGACGGAAATGTCACAGGTGGACAACCTTGGGAGCCCAAAAACTACGACGGTAAATTTGAAGGCCCGATGTCGATGCGCCGTGGCTTGGCCAAATCTAAAAACATGATTTCGATTCGCATTTTGCAATCGATCGGCCCACAGGTGGCCCAAGAATGGATTACCCACTTTGGATTTGATGCTGAAAAGCACCCTCCGTATTTGACCATGGCGCTAGGCGCAGGCTCCGTCACACCGATGCAGATGGCCACTGGCTACTCTGTATTCGCCAATGGCGGCTACCGCGTCAACCCCTGGGTGATATCCCAAATCGCAGACCATAAGGGCAAGGTCCTGCTCGACTTCAAACCACAACTGCGCAACGAAACCATGCGCGGTATCGATGCGCGCAACGCCTTTGTCATGGGCAGCCTGCTGCACGAAGTCGCCAAAACAGGTACGGCTGCCAAGGCCTACGCCACCTTGAAGCGCTCTGACATTTACGGCAAAACCGGTACCACCAACGATGCCATCGACACTTGGTTTGCAGGCTACCAGCCGACCATTGCCGCAGTGGTGTGGATGGGCTACGACAACCCGCGCAAACTGGGCGATACCGCCACCGGTGGCGTGCTGAGCCTACCTATTTGGATCAGCTTCATGGAAACCGCCCTGAAAGGCGTGCCT
>JAYVDN010000117.1:0-2270 GCA_043749385.1 Polaromonas sp. | reverse complement strand
CGAAGAAGAAAAGAAAATTCGCCAAGACCCGATTGGTACGGGGAGCGATATTTTGCGCAAAGTATTTGGTTCTTTAAAGTAAGTCTGATTGCGCTTTTGATCGACTAGTTTGGTCATTTTGCGCACGCTGTTGGGGGATTACGCATCTGCCTTAGTCACATTGCGGCGATTGAGGAAGTTGCGCTGTCAAAAAATTACGAAAACACGCGCGAATTTCAGCGGTAGTTCAACTAACTTTTGTACCGCGCGCCTTTCTCCATTTTTTGCATCACAACCACACTCAATCACCGCTTGCTGGGTTGCGTAGTACGCCTGTGCACTTGCAAGCGTCCGTATGATTCTTCCAGGCGGGCACTATCGAGAAGTGTTGTTACTACAAACCAATGTTATGAGTACCTGATGTCCAGTATCCGCGTGCGCTCCGTATGTGTGCTTCTCGGCAGTCCCGCCTTGTCAGTACTTGTGTTGGCATTGGGTTGTGCGGAACCATGGCAGTTGCTGGACGTAATGTGCGGGCACAACTCTCCGCTATCTTTGTTGCTGTTTTCGATAGTTGGCTGGGCGGTGCTTGGCGTTGGCGCCATCATTGCCAGTTCGATAAGGGACTTTCCATGGCGATCCTAAATTATTGCGCAACATATTTTGAGCAATGCAAGACTACCAGCGCGCGAGGCTGCCATTACGAAAGGTAGCAAGCGGTGATTGAGTGTGGTTGTGATGCAAAAATTGGAGAAAGGCGCGCGGTACAAAAGCTTTGCTTAGTGCTCCCAAATTTCGCGCGTGTTTTCGTAAATTTTTGACAGCGCAACTTCCTCAATCGCCGCATCTAGACCAAGGCAGGTTAGAAATCTTCAAGCCGGTGCAGCAACGCGGCCAACCCAGAAGCTGGGACAAAACAGCTCCATCAGCCTAAACGGTCGTTACCGAATCAGCACCCAACCCGCGCACCAACCAATCCCGCGTTAGCGCCGGGTCGATCACCGCGTCGATCTCCAGCGTGGCGGCCATGTTGAGGGCATGGCCTGCGGTGTATTGATCGCCTACCAGTTTTTGGTACAGCGCATCGCGCGCGGCATCGTCAGTTTGGGCGGCCAGCTCTTTAGCGTAGCCAAGTTTGACTGCACCTTCCAAGCCCATGGCGCCAAACTCGCCGCTGGGCCAGGCTACGGTGAACACTGGTGCGTGGAAGCCGCCAGCTGTCATGGCCATAGCACCCAGGCCGTAGCCTTTGCGCAGCACGATGGCAAAAAACGGCACTTTGAGCTGGGCTGCGGCCAGAAACATGGCGCTGGCGCGGCGCACTTGGGCGGTTTGCTCGGTATCGGGGCCGACCATGAAGCCGGGGGTGTCTACCAGGGACACCAAGGGCCAGGCCTCTGCATTGCACAGGCGCATGAAGTGCACGGCTTTGTCTGCCGCCTCGGCGTCTATCGCGCCGCCCAGGTGCTGGTTGTTATTGGCAAGGATGCCTACGGTGCGGCCCGCCACGCGCGCCAGCGCGGTGACAATGCCTTTGCCAAAACCTGCGCGCAGCTCCAGTACGCTGGCCTCGTCTGCCAGGGTGTGCAGCACGGTGCGCACATCGTAGGTGCGCAGGCGGTTTTCTGGTACGGCAGCGCGCAGCAGGGTTTGGTCGGCGCAGGGCCAAGCGAGGGAAACTGGAGGGTTGGAGGCACCAGGAGCCGAGGCTACAGGATTGGAGGCGGCAGAAGGTGGGCTTACCGGTTGGAAGAAGCTCAAGTAGTGTTTGGCCGCGCCCACGGCTGCGGCCTCGTCATCTACCAGCACGTCGATCACGCCATTGGCATGCTGCACGCTGCTCGGGCCGATGGCTTCAGGTGCAAACCTGCCCAAGCCGCCGCCTTCCACCATGGCCGGGCCGCCCATGCCGATGTTGCTGTCTTGCGTGGCGATGATCACATCGCAACAACCCAGCAGCGCCGCGTTACCTGCAAAGCAGCGCCGCGCGGCAATGCCCACCACCGGCACTTGGCCGTGCAGGCGCGCAAAGCGGGCGAAGGTGCGCACATGCAGGCCTGCGACGATGGGCATGTCGGTGTCGCCCGGGCGGCCACCGCCACCCTCGGCAAACAGCACCACCGGCAGCTTTTGCGCCAAGGCAATGTCGATCATGCGGTCGGTCTTTTGGTGGCTGCGCATGCCTTGCGTGCCTGCCAGCACGGTGGCATCGTAGGCCAGCACCGCGCAGGCGCGGCCCGCCACGGTGCCAATGCCGGTGATGATGCCGTCGGCTGGGGTGTTGGCCTGCA
>JAYVDN010000116.1:0-7127 GCA_043749385.1 Polaromonas sp. | reverse complement strand
GGGTTGATTGACGCGGGTGATGTTCCCGCTATCGCTGCGGCACTGGATGTGCTGCGCGCTGCCAAGTTTGTAGCAGCTCCTACACTGCCTACCGACGTTGTACGAGCAGGCGATCTGGCCGTGCAAATTGCCAGCCAGCCACTGCGGGCGGCGGATGCCCTGCACATTGCCATAGCGGCGCGCCTGGGCGCTACCCACTTCGTTACTTTTGACCATGGGCAAGCTGCGGCCGCGCGCACCGCTCTGGTAGGTGTGCAAGTGGTGGTGGCGTAGACGATGTGATGGTCTGATATCGTGACAAAACAGCTATATAAACAATAGCTTCTCCCGCGATATTTTATTGACCTGCAGCCATATTGGCATGTTAAAAACGATCAAAAAACAGGCTGAAACGATGAAAATGGCCATCTTGAACTGCCCAAAACGCATTCTGGCCCTTAAAAAACGTGTTTTTAAACCAGTTTAATGATAGTAAACAGGCTGCAGACCAATAGAATATCGCGGGAGCAGCTACGATATTTGTAGTGACTGTCCGTCGATGAACTGGTTCAAGCACCTAGGCCTCATGTGCGATGGACAAGTTCCTCAACAGCATCCCCCGTAAAATCCCCCCATGCAATTAGTTAAACAACATCTGTTGGCCGCGCTGGCCAGCGAACTTGACGTATTGAGCCCTGGCGCGGGGGCGCGGGCGGCGTTGGAGTCACCCAAGGTGGCGGAGCATGGGGACTTTGCCTGTACGGCGGCTATGCAGTTGTCCAAAGCTTTAAAGCAAAACCCGCGTGCGGTGGCTGAACAATTGCGCGAGCAGCTCCTGAAAAATGAGCAGTTTGCCCACTGGGTGGCTGCGGTGGAGATTGCCGGGCCGGGGTTTATCAACTTTCGCTTGAAACCCGAGGCCAAGCAACAGGTGGTGCGCGAGGTGCTGGCTGAGAAGCAATGCTATGGCTACCAGAAGGAAACTGGCCAAAAGATGATGGTGGAGTTTGTCAGTGCCAACCCCACTGGCCCGCTGCATGTGGGCCACGGCCGTCAGGCGGCGCTGGGCGACTCGATCTGCAATCTGTGGGCCACCCAGGGCCAGCAGGTGTACCGCGAGTTTTATTACAACGATGCAGGCGTGCAGATAGCCACCTTGGCCAAGTCCACCCAATTGCGTGCCAAAGGCTTTAAGCCGGGCGATGCCTGTTGGCCTACCGACCCGGACAACCCTGAGAGCAAGGCGTTTTACAACGGCGAGTACATCAACGACATTGCGCAAGACTTTTTGGCCCAAAAGACGGTGCAGGCCGACGACCGCAGCTTTACCGCCAGCGGCAATGTAGACGACTTGAGCAGCATTCAGCAGTTTGCCGTGGCCTATTTGCGCCATGAGCAAGACCTCGACTTGAAGGCCTTTGAGGTGAAGTTTGACAACTATTACCTGGAAAGCAGCCTGTACACCAGCGGGCGCGTGGACAAAACCGTGGACCTGCTGGTGAAAGCAGGCAAGACGTATGAACAAGACGGCGCGCTGTGGCTCAAAAGCACGGACTATGGCGACGACAAAGACCGGGTGATGAGGAAGTCTGCCCCGGATAACGCCGACGGCAGCAAGGCCGCGCCCCAATACACCTACTTCGTGCCCGACGTGGCCTACCACCTGGCCAAGTGGGAGCGCGGCTACCAGCGTGCCATCAACATTCAGGGCACCGACCACCACGGCACCATTGCCCGTGTGCGCGCGGGCCTGCAAGCCGCCGGCGTGGGCGTGGCACCGGGCTACCCCGACTATGTGCTGCACACCATGGTGCGCGTCATCAAAGACGGCGAAGAAGTCAAAATCTCCAAGCGCACGGGCGGCTATGTGACGCTGCGCGATTTGATTGAGTGGACGAGTAAAGACGCGGTGCGCTTCTTTTTGCTGTCGCGCAAGCCCGATACCGAATACACCTTTGACGTGAACCTGGCGGTCGCCAAGAACAACGACAACCCGGTGTACTACGTGCAGTACGCCTACGCCCGCATCTGCTCGGTGCTGGCTGCGTGGAAGGACAAAGACGGCGGTGACGAGGCTACGCTCAAAGACGCCGACCTGAGCCCGCTCAACACGCCCGCCGCCCAATCGCTGATGTTGGTTTTAGCCAAGTACCCTGACATGCTTACCCACGCAGCCCAGGGTTTTGCCCCGCACGACGTGACTTTTTATCTGCGCGACCTGGCCAGCCAGTACCACAGCTACTACGATGCCGAGCGCATCTTGGTAGACGACCCTGTCGTGAAAAAAGCACGTTTAGCCTTGGTCAGTGCCACCGCGCAGGTGCTGCGCAATGGCCTGGGTGTGCTGGGTGTGAGCGCACCGACTAAGATGTAGGGTATGGATATGCAATTTATGATTTTGGGTAAACAACGCGGCGGCACCATGCTGGGCATCATCGTGGGCGTGCTGGTGGGCCTGGGCGCAGCGCTGGCCGTGGCAGTGTATGTCACCAAAGTGCCGGTGCCTTTCGTCAACAAAGGCGCAAGCAAAGGCACCGCAGTAGAGCAAGAAGCGGCCGAGGCTAAAAAGAACAAAGACTGGGACCCTAACGCGCCGCTGTACGGTAAAAACCCGGCCAAATCGGGCACGCCCGCTACGGGCTCGGTGGGCAGTGCGGAGCCCACCGCACCAGCCGCTGGCGCGGCAGCCAATGCGCCGGCTAATAAAAAGCCTGCCGTCGTTGCATCCCCCGTTACCGCAGCGGCGCCCGCGCCAGATCCCGCAGCCAAGCCCGACGTAGCTACCAAGCCTGTCAAAGCAGCGTCAGTCGCCGCCGCATCACCGGCTCCTAGCCCGGCGAAACCGGGCGCGGCAGACCCGTTGGGTGATTTGGCCAAAGCCAGGTCTGCCCCTGTCAAAGCAGCAGAGTCAACCTCGGGCGGGGCTGACCCGTTTACGTATCTGGTGCAGGCGGGTGCGTTCAGAACGCCAGAGGATGCAGAAAGCCAGCGCGCCAAGCTGGGCATGCTGGGACTGGATGCCAAGGTGACCGAGCGTGAGCAGTCTGGCCGCACGGTGTACCGGGTGCGGGTGGGGCCCTTCGGCAACAAAGACGAAGCCGAAAAAATCAAGGACAAGCTCGACAGCGGCGGTTTTGACACTGCGCTGGTGCGGGTGCAGCGCTAGGCACGCTGCCCCAGTCTGGGGAACCTTTCCGGGTTTTGAGGGGTCTTGGGTGGTCGGTGTAAAAGTAAATGCAGCGCTGTGCTGCCACTAATTATTGGAGTGTGAAGGTATGTTGCGTCGTGATTTTTCTTTAGGTTTGGCGGCTACGGCTGGGGCTTTGCAGTCGGCGTATGCACAGGCCCCGCAGGGCTTTCAAGAAGGCAAAGACTATATTGCGCTGGACAAGCGCGCACCCACCGATGCGGGCAGCGGCAAGATCGAAGTGGTAGAGTTCTTTTGGTACAACTGCCCGCACTGCAATGCGTTTGAGCCGCAGTTGGAAGCCTGGATCAAGCGCACTGCCAAAGATGTCGTGGTACGCCGCGCGCCAGTGGCTTTTCGCGATGATTTTGTGCCGCAGCAGCGTTTGTATTACGCGCTGGAAGCCATGGGCAAGGTCGATGAGCTGCACACCAAAGTGTTCTACGCCATTCACGTAGAAAAGCAAAACCTCAACAATCAGGCCAACATCGGTGCGTGGCTGGAAAAGCATGGCGTGGACAAAGCCAAGTTCGACACCTTGTACAACTCGTTCAGCGTGTCCTCCAAAGCGCAAAAGGCATCGCAACTGCAAAACCTGTTTCAGGTAGACGGCGTGCCTGCTTTGGGTATTGCAGGCCGGTTTTATACCTCGGGCTCGATGGCGCAAACCATGGAGCGCGCCTTGGCCGTTACTGACTACCTGATAGCCGAAGTGCGCAAAGGCAAGTAAGAGTCTGCAAAGCTGTCTCCCAAAGGGCGAACCAAGGTTCGCCCTTTTTCATTTAGACACCTATAGGCTGTGGAATGCGCTATCCTAAGCAACCATGACAGAGCAAGATAAGGCTGCACCGCAGGCCACACCCCAGGCAGAACAAAAGGCCATCGACGAGTCGCTGTTTGACCGCGACATGGCCGAGCTGGCGCGGGGCAACCCGGGGCGGTTTTGGCTCACCTTGGCCGTGGTGTCGGGCTTGGTGTTGATTGGGCTGTCCGCATGGCGGCAAGGCTGGTTTACGCCTACATCGCATTTGTTTGTAGAGCTGCCTGGCGCGGTGGGCGTGCAAGTGGGCACGCCCGTCAAGCTCAAAGGGTTCAAGATAGGTGAGATCGACAATATTGACCTGGAGCCCAACTTGAACGTCAAGGTGCGCATGCGCGTGGCCCAAGAGCGGCTCAAGCTTATCAGCGCAGGGGCTACCGCCAAGTTTGGCCGCGACGGGCCGATCAGCGGCAAGTTCATCGACATCGTGCCCGGCACACTGGAAGGCAAGCGTATTGTGGCCGAGGCCACCCTGCCGATGGACACTGGCAATGAGCTGGAGGACGTGATGGGCACCGTGAAAGTGGCGATTGAAAAACTCGCCATCGCCATCGGCAAGATCGAGCCGATTTTGGACGACACCAAAAAGCTCACGGGCGAGGCCAGCGAGATGCGCAAAGACATTCGCACCTCAGTCTCGACCGTGTTGGCCAACGCCGAGGAAATGTCGCAGCAATTCAAGCGCATGGGCAACAGCGCCGCCAACGTCACCGGCAAGCTCGACGGCGACCGCAAGGCCGTGGTGGCGGATATTCAAAAAGCGCTGGTGACCGCCAACTCTGCGGCCGAAAGCGCGCGCGCCGCCTTGAAAACGCTGGAGCAAGACTTGCCCCAAGTGACCGAAAAAACCAAAGCCACACTGGACAACGCCCGCGACGCCGCCAGCAATGTGAAGCAAACCACGGCGGACGCGCAGCAGATCATCCGCGAGGCCAAGCAAGACCTGCCGCCTACCGTGCGCGCGGCCCGCGCTGCCACGCAAGATGCCGCCGAGATCACCGAGAGCCTGAAAAAGGTCTGGCCCATCCGCAACTTTGTCACGCCGCCAGCCGATGGTAATTTGGGCTTGGACGGTTTTGAAGGCAAGCCTGGCGAGGTGGGGAAATGATACGGCGCTCGGCTGCAGTGCGCTTGCCAGTGCCCGCGCTGCTGCCCGCGTCGCTGGGTGGGGGCGTGCATCGGGCGCTGGTTGCGCTGGCGTTATGCGCTACATTTTTCATAGCTGCTTGCGCAAGTTCTTCGCCCACCAAAGAAGACAACGCATCCGGCAATGCGCTCACCAAGGCCGCGCAAAACATCGAGCGCCGTGCCTCCCAGGCCTTTGCCAAGAGCGAGTTTGACAGCGCCGCCGCAGGCTATGAGTCGGCCGCTTTGGTGTACGAAACCCTGGCGCTGCCCGAGCCACAAGCCCGCGCCCGCTTAAGCCAAGCGCGCGCGCTGGCTGACGCAGGCCGCGCACCGCAGGCACTGGAGATTATCACCGCTTTGTTGCAAAGCCCTGCAGGCCTAAGCCCTGAGGTGCTGACCACCGCCCACGGCCGCGCTGCCGCATTGACCCTGGACGGTGACCTGCCCCGCGCGCAAACGCACCTGCAAAACGCGGTGCGTATTTGTGCCGACACCTGCGCGCAAAGCTCGGCCCTCGCTGTGCTGCGCGCGCGCACCGAGTTGGCTGCCAGCAACCCCGCAGCCGCAGCCCTGAGCGCCAGCGCCGCGCTGGCCGCTGCGCAAAATAGCAACGACCGCGCCAACGCCCTGCGCATCCGCGCCCAAGCCAACGCCGCGCTAGGCCAGCATGCGCTGGTGCTGCCAGATGCACAGCAAGCCTTGGCCTTAGACCAAGATCTGGGACTACCCTCGCGCGTGCTGGCTGACCTGGTGCTGCTGCAACGCGCCAGCCAGGCGCAGGGCGACACTGCCGCAGCGGCGCGCTACAGCACACTAGCCCAGCGCGCTGCGGCGGCTGGCGCGGCATTGCGCTCGGAGGCTGCCAAATGACTCGGTGTGCCAGGTCAAAAACCACGGGTAAGCTGGTGGGCGTCAAAGTGGGCATCGCTCCATGAGCGACGACAGAGCCTTGCTGCGCCACCAGCGCACAGAAAAGCGCCTGAGCCTGAACGCCATGCTGCTCACCCCGGCCAAGCTGCGCTGGTTTGCACTGGGTGAGCTGTGGTGGTACCGCAGCAGTTGGCGCATACCGGCTGCGCGCGCCGTCATGCAACGTGAGCGCAGCAACGAGATGCGCGAGATGCTGCCCATTTTGTTGATCCTGGGCTTGCTGGCGGGCATCACTATCTTTGTCGCCTTGCCATCGGCCTTGCAAGAGCAGTCGTCCACCATTTTGGCCACGCTGTGGCCCATTTGGGTGGTGCAGGTAGCGCCCATGATCTGCGCGCAGGCCATGGCCATGCAAAACGCGCCCAACATCGCCATTCACCTTACCGAGGCTGAGCTGGCAGGCAATTTTGACATGCAAGACATCGTGCAGCACTCGGCGCAGGCATCCCACGCCACCGTGCCCTTGATCGTGGCGCACGCAGCGGTGTGCGCGGCCAGCGCCTGCCTGTTGGTGCTGTTTACGCTGTGCTTTGGGCTCTTGGCTGGTTTGGTGCTGGCGGTAGGTGATTTGCGCACCACCATCGACATTGTGTTTGCCCGCGTGCCGCCCTTGGTGTGGCTGCGTGCGGCTTTCTCGGCCTGGCTGCTGGGCGGGGTGTGCGTGACCGCCGCCGTGCTCTACGCCTGGCCGGGCACCCAGCAGGCCCACTCCGGCATGGGCGCCCACCGTATGGGCATGCGCGCCATGCTGGTGGCTTCTGCCGCCTGCGCAGGCACAGGCATGTTCATGAACTGGGTGGCGGGTCTGCTGGGCTGGAACGGGATGGTAGCGTAGAGGCGTAGTGACGCCATCCCGCGCCCGGGCGCGGGAACATCCCTAGTTCATGGGATGGAATTCCCCCCAATTTAAGTGACAATTGCACACAAATACCCTGTCTGCAATTTGGAGTTGTTACGATGCCCGTTGTTTTAAGAAATCGATTGATCAAGGCGATGTCGGCCGTGTGGGCGGTGAGTGCAGTTTTCACTGCTCTTGGGGTGTGGGCGCAAGCTACCCCGTCCACTGAGCAAATGATCGAGCAG
>JAYVDN010000115.1:0-2024 GCA_043749385.1 Polaromonas sp. | reverse complement strand
ACATGGTCGGCCAGGCGCTCGCCAAACAAGGCAAACAGCTCTTCAAACAAAATGGGCGCGGTAAGCACCGTAGGCCCGGCATCGTAGCGAAACTGCGCTTTATCGGCAGCACCTTGTGCATCGCGCACAAACTCGCGCCCTCGCCCGCCCGGGCCTGGCAGGCGGTCTAGCACAGTCACTTGATGCCCTCGGGCCGCTGTGCGCAGGGCCGCCGCCAAACCACCAAAACCTGCGCCGATAACTACTGTGTGCATCAATCGTTTTTAACCAAAAGTAAGTGACGAAGTTTAAGCGACAACTCGATCAGTAAAGCCCCAGATTCTCGGGGAAGTTCGTTGGCCAAAGCCATGGCGCGGTCCAAATGCTCAAGGCCACACTGCCTGGCCAGCGCACACGCCTGTGCGCCGTGGCCTGCACTGCGCAAAACAAACACCATATTCAGCGCGCCCGACTGGCTGTCGCGCTCTACATCGGCCAAGTCATCCACCACCTGGTAGCCCACAGAAAACGCCTGCGCTGCGTGCTGCGCATGCTCGGCCCATGCACCATGGCCGCTCGCCAGCAAAGCCAGCTCCAGTGGCAGGCTCAGCAAAGCACCCGACTTGGCGAGCGCAATGCGTTTGTAAGTATCAAAATCCTCCACCGCACTGGCTGCGGTGTTCAGGTCAGCACACTGACCCGCTATGGCGTGGGCCACGCGTTCATGCACCAAGGCCAGCAACGCAGGCAGCTTGTGCAACTGCGTGATGTCGCACAGCGCTGCATAAGCCGCTGACAGCATCAAATCCCCCGTGCAAACCGCCACGTTGGCACCAAACTGGGTCCACACTGCGGGCTGTCCGTGGCGCTGTGCGTCACGGTCTTGCAGGTCGTCGTGCACCAAAGAGGCGTTGTGCAGCAGCTCCGCAGCGGCGGCAATACACAAAGCGTCGGGTTTAGAAAGCCCCAGCGCCAAACCGGCGCTCAGAGCCAAACGGCCCCTTACCCGCTGGCCGCCAGAGCCCAAATGGTAAGCCGCGGCCAAGGCAGCGCCCGAGGGCGTCGCTGAGTGGGTAAGACCGCCACCAGCGCCCACCAGCCCAAGCATTGTGTGCTCAAGCTGGCCAGGCAGGTCCGCGTAGTTGTCAAACTCGCTGAGCCACGGCTCGGGCTGCACTTGCAGCCTTAGCGTGCTATTTCTTTGCACTGGCCTCAGACTCGCTGACTGCCACGCTCCAGATAATCAAACCGAAAGCGATCTTGTTCAGCACGTCAGCCAAGTTGTAGATCAGGTTCAAAGCATTGGCGCTGGCCTCTGGCCCGCTGCCGGTGAGGTAACCAAAGAAGTAGCCAATCGGGTAGATTGCCCAGCCGATGGTCACGATCAAGCGCATGGTGCTGAAAGCGGACTGCACTGCCGGTGGGGCACTTTGTGCATTGATTTTGCTGGCCTCGCCTGCAAAAATCTCATACAGGATAAACGCCCAACCTGCCATACCTACGATGAATGCGGGCCACGCAGACACATAGCGCGCCTCACCCAAGTAGCCACCGACCAGCATCACGACGGTGCCCACCATCAGCCGCCAAAATACGCCCGATGGCACTTTGGTAATAGCCGACAAAATGAGGAAAAACTCAATCATCAACAAGGGCACCGTGATGAGCCAGTCAATGTAGCGAAACACCGTCGGTGATGAGCCGGTGCTTACCCACACCTCGCGCATGTACAAATAGTGGACAGCGGCCACCAAAGTAACCAGACCCGAGACGGTGAGCGATGTTTTCCACTTGGCCGAGACGCGGTCTCGCTCCAGAAAGAAAAACACGGTAGAGGCCATTAAAGCCATGGTGATGAGCCAGAACGAAATACCCACGAAATCATCAGGTTTGAGAAGTGCCCCCGATGCGGCAGCAGCCTGTGTGGACGCAAGCGCCACTGCTGTGCCAAAACCTAACCCCAGGATCGCTTTGGACCCTATACTGCGCAACATCATGCTAGTCTCCCTATATAAATGCATGACCGGTTGAAATGAAGAATCTTG
>JAYVDN010000114.1:0-2259 GCA_043749385.1 Polaromonas sp. | reverse complement strand
AGCCGAAGCCGAAGCCGAAGCTGTATGTGCCCGCAAAATAAAGTCGCGCACGGTCGGGTAGGTCAGCTCGCGCCAGCGGCGGCCGCTGAAGATGCCGTAGTGGCCTGCGCCCTCTACTTCAAAGTGCTGGTGCTGGGCGGCGGGTATGCCACTGCACAGGGCGTGGGCCGCCTGGGTTTGGCCGCTGCCGCTGATGTCGTCCAGCTCGCCCTCCACCGTCAGCACGGCGGTGGTGGTGATGTCTTGGGGGCGCACGCGCTCGGCTTGGCCATCGACTGACTGCACATCCCAAGTGCCGTTGACCAGCTTGAACTTTTGGAACACGGTTTCAATGGTGTCCAGGTAGTAGTCGGCGTCCATGTCCAGCACGGCGTTGTATTCGTCATAAAAGGCGCGGTGCGCGTCGGCGCTGGCGTCATCGCCTTTGACCAGGTCTTTGAAGAAGTCAAAGTGGCTCTTGGCATGGTTTTGCGGGTTCATGGCCACAAAGCCGGTGTGCTGCAAAAAGCCGGGGTACACGCGGCGGCCTGCGCCTGCAAAGCTGGCGGGCACTTTGTAGATCACATTGTTTTCAAACCAGCTAAAGGGCTTGGTGGTGGCCAGGTTGTTCACCGCCGTGGGCGACAGGCGCGCGTCGATCGGGCCGCCCATCATGGTCATCGACAGAGGCGTGGTCTCGCCGCGCGAGGCCATCAGGCTGATGGCGGCCAGCACGGGCACGGTAGGTTGGCACACACTCACCACATGGCAGTTGCCGTAGATGCCTTGCAGATGGCGAACGAACTCTTGCACGTAGTTGACGTAGTCGTCCAGGTGGAATGAGCCCTCAGACATCGGCACGGTGCGGGCATTCTTCCAGTCGGTGATGTACACCTTATGGCCGCCCAGCATGGTTTTGACGGTGTCGCGCAAAAGCGTGGCGTAGTGGCCCGACAGAGGCGCAACGATCAGCACGGCGGGCTGGCCTTTGAGCTTGCTTAGCGTGGCTACATCATCGGTAAAGCGCTTGAAGCGGCGCAGCTCGCAAAATGATTTGTCGATCTCTATGCGCTCGTGGATGGCAACAGGCGCGCCTTCTACGTCTACCGTTTTGATGCCGAACACTGGCTTTTCGTAGTCTTTACCCAAGCGGTAGGCCAAACCATAGCCTGCGGACAAACGCTGGGCGAAAGGCAATTTTCCCAGCGGGCTTTGCGCGTTGCTAAACAGTTTGGACGCAGCTTGCGCAAACTCGGTAAAAGGCTCCATCAGTGAACGTTGGGTTTCGTAGACTTGGTACAGCATGCTTGTCGCCTTCTCTGCCTTGGGCAGGGTGAATGGAGTAATTGCAACTTGTAATTATGTTGCACTGCACCATTGTACGGATTTACAAGCACCTTTGCTGTAAATAGGGCTAGGGGATTGCCCCCAAAACGCTGTTTGATGCGTTGCGTCACGGTGAATGTTGTTTAGTTGGCTTGGCTTTGTAATCCCCCAGCAAGCCAAGCACTATGATGTGGCCATGCCCTACCAACCCACGCTGCGCCTGGCGCTGATCGCCCACGATGCCAAAAAAGCCGATATTGTCAGCTTGGCGACGGACTTTCGCGCGTTTTTAGCCACCTGCAAGCTCTGCGCTACTGGCACCACGGGTACCCGCATCACCCAGGCCACGGGCCTGAAAATAGAGCGCTTTTTGTCTGGCCCCATGGGCGGCGACCTGCAGATTGGCGCGCGCCTGGCCAGCGGCAAGATAGACGCGGTGATTTTTCTGCGCGACCCGATGACCCCCCAACCCCACGAGCCCGACATCAACGCCCTGGTGCGCGCCTGCGATGTGCACAACGTGCCCTGCGCCACCAACGTGGCCTCGGCGCAGTTGCTGCTCCAGTCTTTGATGGTGGTGACCAGCTGAGTACACCGCCGGCCTGCTCCCGTGCAAAACGACAAACTGTATCCGGGACGTAAGTGCGCTCCGTAAAGGCCAGATAGTGGATCCCCAGTTGCTCTTATATTAGTAGCTGCTTCCGCGATATTCTATTGGCCTGCAGCCTGATTTATACCTCAAAAATCAGCCAAAATCACCGTTTTTGAGCGTTTTGAAGGCCTCGGACGTCTGGAAACCGGCTGATAACCGAAAATCCACCCGTTTTGGAGCCATTTTTTAGGTAGATATCGGGCTGCAGGCCAATAGAATATCGCGGGAGCAGCTATTAAAAATGTAGTAGCTCTAGTGCTTAGGATCAGTTATAAACCCAGTTTTTCGCACCCCCGCCTGCT